>CALNBE010000114.1 GCA_937874455.1 uncultured Opitutia bacterium
ACAGGCGGTTCAAATTCTGAATGAACGTCCGGTTGCCAATCACATAGTTGGCAATGTAATTTTGCACGTTCTCAATCAGCACATCGTCGCCAATCTCGCAGTTGTGCAACGCCACATTCCTCAGCCCCGAATGCCGCCGCACTCCGCCGGGCAACGTAAACGAATCCGCAAAACATCCCAGCCGCACCCGCCCTGAAAAACGCACCTCGCGGACGAACTCCGGGGCGAAGCGCGGATGCACCCGCACTTCCGCCCAATTTTCCGCAGAGCAAAACTGTTGCTCCAGTTGGGCGATTTCATTGCTAGTGAGGTTCCTGTATGGCTTTTTCATTCCAAGGTAAAACGGAGGATGTCCGGGAAAAGTGCGGCTGACGGCCTGTTTGGCGAGCCTCAATCCATGCACCGTTTTTCCTCCGCTTTGCGCATTGCCAGCGCCTGCTTGACCCCTACACATTGCCAACTCCGTTTTTCAAAGTGAATCCCGCCGCACCGTCATCCTCCGCCAACCGCCCCCGCCACGTCGCCATCATCATGGACGGCAACGGTCGCTGGGCCCGGGCGCGCGACCTGCCCCGAATCGAAGGGCACCGGCAGGGCGTGCAAAACGTGCTGCGCATTATCGACGCTGCCGCCCGCGAGGGAATCGAATACCTGACGCTCTACGCCTTCTCCGTCGAAAACTGGCAACGCCCGCCCGAGGAGGTTGACGCGCTAATGCACCTGCTGGAAATTTTCCTCCAGCAATACGCGCACGAATTGATCGAGCGCCAGGTCCGCCTGCGCGTCATTGGCGATATCTCCATGCTCCCGGAGCACGCGCGCCGTCCCTTGGAAAAAACCTTGCAAGACACCGCACATTTTTCCGCCCACACGCTAGTGCTCGCCATCAACTACGGCGCCCGCGCCGAGATCGTCCGCGCCGTCCAAGACTACGCGCGCGATGTCCAGGAAAGCCGCGCCCGCCCTGAAAATCTCGACTGGTCCACCCTCGCCAATTACCTCTCCACCGCAGGCATTCCTGACCCCGATTTGATCATCCGTAGCTCGGGAGAAAAACGCCTGAGCAATTTCCTCCTCCTTCAGGCCGCCTACGCGGAAATCTATTTCACCCCAGTGCTCTGGCCCGATTTCGACGGCGAGGAACTGGCCGCCGCCATCCATTTCTTCTCGCAGCGCGAACGCCGATTCGGCAAGACAGGGGAACAACTTCATCAAAGCTAACCCCCTTTTTTCCACGCCCACGTGAAAGCTCGTATTTTCTCCACGCTAACGCTCTGGCTCACCATCGGCCTGCTGCTCTATTTCGGAAAAATTTGGGGAGGTCTCGCCCTTCTGTTCCTCCTCACCGCCGCCGCCCACTGGGAGTTTTGCGACTTGCTTAAACGCTGCGGCGGCCAGCCACGCACACCTGTGAGCGTGGGGCTTGGAATGGTCATCCTGCTCGGACTTTCCTTCCGCGCGCTTCACCCGGAGAACGGAGCTTCCGACCCCGCCACCATCAATCTTGCCGTGGCGGCACCCGGGCTCGCCATTGGATTCACATCCTTGGTGTTGCTCCGCTGTCCCGACCGGCTGGTGGCGCTCTTCACCCGCGCGCCCACCGCGCTCAGCTGGCTTTACATTCCCTGCAGCATGGTGCCGCTCGCCTGCCTGGCCGCCGAGTTCTGGGCGCGCGGCAATGATGTCTCCGGCCTGCTGCTGGTGGTCTGGATCATTGCCACGGTCAAGTTCACCGACTGCGGCGCGCTGGTCTTCGGACTTTCCTTCGGCAAACACAAACTCGCTCCCGGCATCAGCCCTGGCAAAACTTGGGAGGGCTGCATCGGCGGCATCGCCACTTCCTGCGCCACTGGCGCCGGGCTGGCCTGGCTCTTCGCCCGTTATGCCGACCAGCTAGGCTGGGCCTTGCTCGCACTGACTCCGGGCAAAGCCGCGCTGCTCGCACTGCCACTCGCCATCCTCAGCGTGCCGTCCGACCTCATCGAATCCGT
>CALNBE010000115.1 GCA_937874455.1 uncultured Opitutia bacterium
GCGCTTGCTAGAAACCCGCTGCGGGACTTTTCTCCCGCCATGCCTTCGGCCCGGACATCGCCGCCTTTTCCCAATCTTTTTCTCGTGGGTTTCATGGGGACAGGAAAGTCGTCACTGGGCCGGGCGCTCGCCCGCCGCTGGCACTGCCCGTTCGTCGATACCGACCACCTGATCGAGAAAAAAATCCAGATGCCCATCCGCGATTTCTTCGCCCAAAAAGGCGAGGTGGCTTTTCGCGAACTGGAGCGGGAGTGCATCGAGAAATGGATTCCCGCCAACGGCGCAGTCGTTTCCTGCGGCGGCGGCCTAGTGGTGCCTCCGGGCATGATCGACCGGCTCAAATCCAAGGGCGTGCTGGTCTGCCTGTTCGCTTCGCCAGAAACCATTTTGCGCCGCACCCAGAGCACCAGCCACCGTCCGCTGCTGCAGGCGGAGGATCCCGCCGCCCGCATCCGCGAACTCATGGCGCAACGCGAACCAGTTTACCTCCGCGCCGGCACCAGCGTGCTCACCGACGGGCGCAACTTCCTCGACTTGGCCATCGCGGTCGAACGCATTTATCGCCGGGAAATCGCCCTGCGCCGCAAGGCCGGGCGCTGACAAAAAAATCCCGCGCCGATGCCACGACGCGGGATGGTGTTGCTTTCTTCTCTATCCCAAAAAATCACTTCTGCCGGCGGCGGCGCAGCACCACCAGACCAATCAAGCCCGCCGCGCCCCACAGCGCATAGGTCGAGGGTTCTGGGACAGCAGTGATGTTCAGGTATCCCGCGCTTCCCGTGATGGTCACGTCCGTGATCCCCTGTTCAGAAAGATAATCCATCAGCTCGTCGGCCGAATAAACGCCCGCCGCCACCTCATGCCCTTGCACGAGAAGGTAACCGAGAGTTTCCGTGCCGTCATAATCCAGCACCAGTTCGGTGTACGCACCCAAGCTCAGCGTCGCGTCGTCCCGCAGCAAATCCAACGTGCCGCCATCAATGCCAACGCCTACTAAGCTGAGCGTGCCGGCCTCAATCACCACCCCACCGCTGTTTTCCAGCTTGGCGTAAAGCAACAACGTTCCGTTGCCGGTCTTGGTCAGGGTCCCACTCCCCGACAATCCCACTCGCAATGTCGTTTCCACGTAGGAATCCGTTTCAATCGTCAAACCGCCACTGCCAATCACCAGATCGGCCGCAGTAAACCCTTCGCTGGTCACGCTGCCAAAGACATCGGAGCTTTCCAACATCTTGAGCGTTCCGCCGTTGAAATTCACCGTACCACTGCCGCCTTCTTTGGTGATCGATTTCACCACCAAGGTGCCGCCGGACAAATTGAGTACGCTCACCGCATCCGCCAGGCCACCCTTCCCCATCACAATGTTCGGAGCCGTCAACGTCGCGTTGTCGGCAATGGTGATGGTCGCCTGCCCGCCAGAGCCTTCATAGGCCATCAGAATCTCCGCATTGCTGGTAAGAGAGGCATTGTCCGACAAATTAATCGCACCGCGGCCACCATGATTGCCAATGTAGAAATTACTTCCGGTATAGGTAAAACTTGCCGAGCCTTCGACGTTCAACTCGCCATAGCTATAGGTGCCGTTCGCGCCGGAATTTCGCCCCAAAACCAGCCAGCCATTCGATGTGGTGACAGTGGAATTGTCTTTCAAAGTCATCACCCCCTGACCTCCCGAGGCAGAACTGCTTTGCCGGTCGCCAATGACAAAGAACAACCCGCCGCTAAAATTGCCCGTGCTGTTATCTTCCATGGTCACAGAACCCACTCCGATTCCACCATCATTGGAATAACCGACATAAAGATTGCTTGTCCCTGAAAAGGTCGAGCTTTCCGAAAATACCAGATCCGCATCCCCACCATTCCAACCGACCTTCACCCCCACCTCCGAAGACACCTTGGCAGTGCCGGAGGCGTTCAAGGTCACATGCGAATTCGCCCCGTCAGCAAAGATCAACTCATTCCCCGATCCCTTGCTCAACTTGGAGCTGCCGCTCATCGTCACATCCACCGTCGTCCCCGCCGAACCCACAATAAAGTAAGCACCCGAATTGGACACTTGGGCGCTCCCGGAGAGATTCACAGTCGCATACGCTCCGGTGGAATTGCCGAAATTAATCCGATTCGTAACACTCAGCACCGACGCCCCGGTCATCACCAACGACGCCGCACCCGCACTCGTACCGGCAATATCCACCTGGGCCGAGCTTGTCAAAGTGCCGCCATTAAAACTCAACGTCCCGGAGGAAATGGTCGCCCCGGCAATTGACAGCGTGTCCGTGCTCACCACCTGCGCCAGCCCGCCATTGCTAATGATGATTTTATCCGCGGATGTCGGCGCACTCCCGGAACTCCAGTTCACGCCGTCGGAGAAATTTCCTCCTGTCAGATCTGTATTGATCCATGTAACATCTGCTGCAAAACCTTCAGTTGCCCAACCGAAGGAAAGCATGACCGCGCCAACAAGGAAACGAGAGTGTGCCATTTTCATGTCGTAGTTTTTTGTGATTAAGAGAACATTCATTCAAAAGCAAGCCCCGTGCCACCTTTTTTCAGAAAAAATTTCTCCGCTAAAAATCTCATTACATTCATCAAAAATGGCTTAAATTAGCGATCTTCCTCAAAACACCACTGCATCCCAAAACGATCCAGCCGAAGGATAATTTGCAACAATTGATCAATTATATCCAAAACCATTTGGCAACAGCTCACTCCTGACAACTCGCGCCAACGACCTCGGCTTTCATCCGCATACGGCTTTGCGCCAAAATCAGCCAAAATATTGGCGGCAAAAGGCATTCTCCGCGCACATTCCCACCTCAGAGCGCCATCTTCGCCACACCCCCGGCATTAAACTTTCCAAGCACTCAATCTTCCTCCGCATCGTCCTCCGGCAGCGCCTCATTTTCCTCCCGCTGCCATTGCGCCATTTCCTGCGGCGTCACGCCCTCCGGCTGGTTCATATGCGCCAGCAATCGCTCGTTAAATTCCTGCGCGGAATCATAACCCGCCTGCCGCAGCGCATGCACCATCGCCGCCACTTCCACCAAGCGCGCCATGTCGCGCCCCGGCCGCACTGGCAGCACCATGTGTGGCACCGGCTGGTCCAAAATTTCAAAAGTCTGGTTCTCCAGCCCGGTTCGGTCCTCCTCCATGCCGGGCTGCCACAACACAAAGGTGATCACCAAGTCGATGCTCTTGCGCGGCAGCACCGAGCGAATGCCGAAGATCGAGGCGATGTTGATGATGCCGATGCCACGACACTCCATGAAGCCACGGTTCAATTCCTTCGGCGTTCCGCGCAACCCGTGGTCGCCCAGCAGGTGCACCTGCACATAGTCGTCCGCCACCAAGCTGTGTCCGCGCTCAATCAACGCCAGCGCGCACTCGCTCTTGCCCACACCGCTGCTGCCGCGGAGCAAAACCCCGATGCCCCGCACATCCACCAGCGTGGCGTGAATGTTCGTCCGCGGCGCAAATTTTTGCTCCAGCAAAATGGTCGCCTCGGAGGTAAAATCCTTCGACTTGAGCCGGCTGCGCAACACCGGCAGCTTGAAATCATTCGCCACGCGCAGCAGCGGCCTCGTCGGTGTGAGACCGCGGGAAATGATGATGCCGGGAATTTTCCGGTTCATGATTTCCTCCAGGATCACCGCCTGGGTCTCGTCCCGCAGATCGCGCAAATACGCCATCTCCCCCGCGCCAAACAACTGCAGCCGCCGGTTCGCGAAATGCTTGAAATATCCGGTCAGCGCCAGCGCGGGACGGTTCAGCGATTTTTCCCCGATCAAATTTCCCATGCCCTCCTCTCCCGCCAGCACCTCCAATTGCAAAACATCCTTCGCCGCTTCGTAAAAATCACGCACGGTGACGGCGGACACTTGGCCGACTGCTGCTGGATCAACAAGACTCATGGCAAAAGAAAATCAGGGTTGAAAGGGAGCGGAGGAAATTTTCCGGTTAAAGATGAAAATCCTCCCCAAGGTAAAACTGCCGGCTGCGGGGGTCGTTGACGATCGCGTCTGCCGCGCCTTCCACCAGCACGCGGCCCTGGTAAATCAAATAGGCCCGGTCCACAATCGACAGCGTCTCGCGCACATTGTGGTCGGTGATCAGCACCCCGATGCCCTTTTTCTTCAGGTCGCGCACGATCTGCTGCACATCCGCCACGCTGATGGGGTCCACGCCGCTGAACGGCTCGTCCAGCAGCATGAAACGCGGCTTGGTGGCCAGCGCCCGGGTGATCTCCAGCCGCCGCCGTTCACCGCCGCTCAGAGTGTACGCGGGCTGTTTGGCCAGCCGCATCAGGCCGAGGTCTTCCAGCAGCTCCTCCGTGTATTTTCCCCGCTCCTCCCTGCTCATCGGCATCGTCTCCACCACCGCCAGTACATTGTCCCACACCGACAGCTTCCGGAAAATCGAGGCCTCCTGCGGCAGATAACCCAGCCCCAGCCGGGCCCGCTGCCACATCGGCAGACCGGTGATGTTTTTCCCGTCGAGAAAAACCTTCCCGCGCGTCGCCGGCACCAAGCCGACCACCATGTAAAAAGTCGTCGTTTTCCCCGCGCCGTTCGGCCCGAGCAGGCCGACCACCTCGCCGGCCCGCACCGACAGGCTCACATCGTGCACCACCTCGCGCTTGCCGTAAACCTTGGCCAGCGACTCGGTGGCGATCACGCCGCCGTTTTCCTCTGGCTCCAGCACATCTCCCGTGCTGCCGGCGTGAACAGTCCCGGCGGGTGTGGCGGCGGATGGGGCTTCTTTGCTCATAAAAAACAGATGGGAGTGAACACGCTTGCCGGAGAAAACTCAAGGGTTTCGACGCGTCAGGGGAATGTGAATTTTCGGACGTGTCACCGGATTTCCCTCCGCGCTGCGCTGTCCCTCCAAACTCCAGTTTTTGCTTTCCCAGTCATAAACAATCCGCCGGCCGGGAATCGCCTCCACCCCGTCGCCACTGCGCACCCTTGGCGAACCGGTCAGATACACCTTCCGAGTCTCGGGAAACATTTCAAAAACCTCCCCGCTGGCCTTGTTGTCCTCCACCCGAAACACCACGCCGCCCCGGCCTTGGATTTGCGTCACCGTCCAGTTCTTTTTCCCCTGCGCCGCCGCCTGACTGACAATCCGACCTTCCACAATGTCGCAACTGCCGTCGAGATCCTGCCCGCGCAACTGCACATTTCCCCGGAGGAAAAACCGGTCCTGCTCCCGTCCGTTGACAA
>CALNBE010000116.1 GCA_937874455.1 uncultured Opitutia bacterium
GCTACCCGCAAGGGCCGAGAAAAGCTCCTTAACCAGCGGCGCGTCTCCCTGGTCGGCACCAACCAATACCCGAACATCATCGAAAAATCGCTGGAGCCATCCCACATTCAAAACCCCTCTCCGCAGCCCAAGGCCGCCGTGGCGGAAACCATTCCTCCGCTCCCGCTCGCCCGCCTCGCGGTAAACTACGAGCAACTCCGCGCCGCCTCCGCCGCCTACAAGGCCAAACACGGGCACGGTCCGAAGATTCACCTCGCCAACGTCAATGCGCTGCGCCGCCACAAGGCCCGCGCCGACTTCACCCGCGCCTTCTTCGAAACGGGCGGTTTTGAAGTCACCGGCGCCGAGGGCAGCACCGATGTCGCCAAAATCACCGCCGATGCTGTCGCCTCCGGCGCGGAACTGGTGGTGATCTGCGGCCACGACGAGGACTACGTGCAATACGTTCCCGAAATCTGCAAAGCGATCAAGGCCGCCAAACCTTCCCTCACTCTCATTCTCGCCGGGATGCCGGGCGAACACGAGGCCGCCTACAAGGCCGCCGGACTCGACACCAACATCTCCGTCAAGTCCGACAACTACGCCACCAACCGCGAATTCCTCACCAAGGTGGGCGTTCTCTAAAGCAGATTTCCGGCTTCAACACAAAGGCACCAAGCCGTTCGCCAAGTTCACAAAGATTTTTCCTTCGTGCCCCTTGGGAGAACTTCGCGCCCTTTGCGTTAAGGCCAAAACAGCAAAACCTTTGAAAACATTTGAAAATGAAATCCGTAGACTTTTCCCAACTCGACTACCGGGCCCCGGCTTCTTCTCAAACCTACGAGCAATGGCAAAAATCCATTGAGACCGAGGCGGGCCGTCCGCTCTCCGACCTGCTCACCGACACCATGGAGCAGATCGCCGTCAAACCGCTCTACACCGCCGCCGATTACGAGGGCATGGAGCACCTGCAATTTTCCGCCGGGGTGCCGCCTTTCCTCCGCGGTCCCTACGCGACGATGTATGTGATGCGGCCTTGGACCGTCCGTCAGTACGCGGGCTTCTCCACCGCCGAGGAATCCAACGCCTTCTACCGCCGCAACATCGCCGCCGGTCAGCAGGGCCTTTCCGTGGCTTTCGACTTGGCCACGCACCGCGGCTACGATTCCGACCACCCGCGCGTGGTCGGCGATGTCGGCAAGGCCGGAGTCGCCATCGACTCCGTCGAGGACATGAAGGTCCTATTCAACGGCATTCCGCTCGACCGCGTTTCCGTGTCCATGACGATGAACGGCGCCGTCATCCCGGTGCTTTCCTTCTACATTGTCGCCGCCCTCGAACAGGGCTGCACGCTGGAGCAATTGAGCGGCACCATCCAGAACGACATCTTGAAGGAGTTCATGGTGCGCAACACCTACATCTACCCGCCCGCTCCCTCGATGAAGATCATCGGCGACATCTTCGAATACACCTCGAAGAACATGCCGAAGTTCAACTCCATCTCCATCTCCGGTTACCACATGCAGGAAGCCGGCGCCACCGCCGACATCGAGATGGGCTACACCCTCGCCGACGGTCTCGAATACCTCCGCACCGGGGTCAACGCGGGCATCCCGATCGACGCCTTCGCGCCGCGCCTCTCCTTCTTCTGGGCCATCGGCAAAAACTACTTCATGGAGGTCGCAAAAATGCGCGCCGCCCGCATCCTCTGGGCCAAACTGGTCAAGCAGTTCAACCCGAAGGATCCGAAATCGCTCGCCCTGCGCACCCACTCCCAGACTTCCGGCTGGTCGCTCACCGAGCAGGATCCGTTCAACAACGTCGTCCGCACCGCCATCGAGGCCTTCGCCTCCGCCTGCGGTCACACCCAGTCCCTCCACACCAACGCGCTCGACGAGGCCATCGCGCTGCCGACGGATTTCTCCGCCCGCATCGCCCGCAACACCCAGCTCTTCATCCAAGAGGAAACAGGCATGACCAAGGTCATCGACCCTTGGGGCGGTTCCTACTACGTCGAGGCGCTCACCCGCGACCTGATGCACAAAGCCTGGGGCCACATTCAAGAAGTGGAAAAACTCGGCGGCATGACCAAGGCCATCGAGGAAGGCATTCCCAAACTTCGCATTGAGGAGGCCGCCGCCCGCCGCCAGGCCCGCATCGACTCCGGCAAGGAAACCATCGTCGGCCTCAACAAATACCGGCTCGAAAAAGAGGACCCGCTGGAAATCCTCGACATCGACAACACCGCCGTCCGCCAGTCCCAGATCAAGCGGCTCAACGAACTCAAGGCGGCCCGCGACGCCAATGCCGTTTCCTCCGCGCTCGCCGCACTGGAAAAAGCCGCCGCCACCGGCGAAGGAAATCTCCTCGCTCTCGCGGTCGAGGCCGCCAAAGCCCGCGCCACCCTCGGGGAAATTTCCGATGCGATGGAAAAAACCTTTGGCCGCTACAAGGCCAAGATCCGCTCCATCAGCGGCGTTTACGCCAAAGAATTCGGCTCCAACAAAACCATGAACGAAGTCCAGGAACTGGTGAAAAAATTCGAGGCCAAAGAAGGCCGCCGTCCCCGCATCATGATCGCCAAGATGGGGCAAGATGGACACGACCGCGGCGCCAAGGTGGTTTCCACCGCCTACGCCGATCTCGGGTTCGACGTCGATATCGGGCCGCTCTTCCAAACCCCGGAGGAAACCGCCCGCCAGGCCGTCGAAAACGATGTCCACATCATCGGCATGAGTTCCCTCGCCGCCGGCCACAAGACGCTCCTCCCGCAACTGGTCGAGGAGCTGAAGAAGCTGGGACGCGAGGACATCATCGTCATCTGCGGCGGCGTCATTCCCGCCCAGGACTACGAGTTCCTCTTCCAGCATGGCGCCAGCGCCGTCTTCGGCCCCGGCACGGTCATCCCCGAAGCCGCCAAGAAGATGATGGAAATCCTCCTCGCCACCGGCGAATAAGGGAAAATTTCCTCCGCGGAAATTTCCTCCGCCAGCAAAACGGCACCGCGCACCCGGTGCCGTTTTTTTGCGCAAAAGTGGTCGGCAAAAATCCCTTGGCGCCAGGCCTCCATTTTCCCCACCAAGGAAAAACGCCGAGGCTAATTCGTGTTGTTTCCTTTTGTCACCCTCACCCAATCCAGGCCGAAACGCGCCAGGTATTTGCCCAGCCGGTCCGCGTCGTTCCTCACCTTTCTTTTTCCTCCGGAAACGGAAAACAGCGCCCGCCCCGCCTCCGACAGCGTCCGGCTCTCCCGGCACACCCGAATCACCTCCGCCAGTTGCACGCGATCAAAACGGTCCAACTCCTTCGCGCTCCCATCCCCCAGCACCTCCGACAGCAGGGTGCACTCGTCCGCATTTTCCTCTGCGGATTTCCCCCGCGCGGCCCATCCGGCCAGCAGTCGTTGTTTCTCCTGCTCGAAAATTTCCAAGTTGATCCGCCGTCCGCGGGCAAAGGTCGCCATTCGCACCAGCGCCGCATTCAAATCACGGAAATTCCCCCGCCACTGCGCCTCGCCGCCGGTCGCAAACCGCAAAAAGGCCGTCTCTGCTTCCTTGTTAAAACGCACCCGCTGCCCCGCCTCCCGCGCCAGTTTTTCCAACTCATACTGCACATTCGGCTCGATGTCCTCCGGCCGCTCCCGCAAGCCGGGCAACTGAAAACTCCACAGGTCGATCCGCGCCAGCAAATCCTCCCGGAAATTTCCCTCCGCCGCCTGCCGCCGCAAATCCCGGTTCGTCCCGCAAATAAACTGAAAATCGCTCGCCACTTCGCGATCCCCGCCCAGCGGCAAAAATCTTTTTTCCTCCAACGCCCGCAGCAGCATCGCCTGCTCGTCCAGCCCCAGCTCGCCGATTTCGTCGAGAAACAACACCCCGCCGTGCGCACTCTTCAGCAGGCCCGCCCGCTCCCCCACCGCGCCGGTAAACGCGCCTTTCACGTGACCGAACAACGCCGACATCGCCCCGTCGCCGCGCAATGTGGCGCAGTTCACCTCGACAAATCCGCCCCGCACTTGTCCTCGCGCTTTTTTCAACTCGTAAATCCGCCGCGCCAGCTGCGATTTTCCCGCCCCGGTCGGCCCGGTCAGCAAAATCGGCGCCCGCGAATGCACCGCCACCTGCTCAATCTCTCCAATCATCCGGTTGAAGGCTGCGTTGCGCGTCGCAATGCCCGACTTGAGAAAATCCGCGCCGTCCTGCCGCTCCGCCACAAAACGCTCCGCCAGCCGGTCGTATTTCGACAAATCCAGGTCGATGATGCTGTAACCGCCCGCCGGACTGGCGTTCTCCCGCTTCGGCGGATAGGTCTGCAACAGCCGCCCCGGAATGTGCCCTGACTCGGTCAGCAAAAACAAACAGATCTGCCCGACATGCGTCCCGGTAGTCATATGCACCAAGTATTCCTCCGCGTCGGGATTGAAGGGTTGGGCCCGCGCATAGTCGTGCAGCGCGCCGTAAACATTTTCAAAGTCCCACGGGTCCTTCTGAAAATCCACCGGCACCAACCGCACTTCCGTCGCAGGGGAAACCGTCAAAATGTCCTCCCGCGTTTGCGCCGCCAGCTTCGCGTAATTCGCCTCGTGCAACAGCTCAAAGCGGTCCACCAACAAATCCTCCTGCTGGCACAACCCCACCGTCGGACGCCAGCGCGACCACCTTTCCTCCGGGCGGCGGGAATCCAGCTGCGTGCCCAACAAACCGATCACGACCGTTTTTTTCATACGCCAAAAAGCATTTTTAAGAATTATCTTTAATGCGAAAATACTAGAATTTTAGCGAGTATTTAGTGAAGTTTTTGCAAAGGAAATTTTGCGACTAAAAATTTATTTTTTCGTAAAACACTAATTTTCAACAAAATAAGTCTCACGTCGCAAAGGAAATTTCCCTTTGGCATGCCGCTGGCATTAACCAGGTCATCACGCACTTTCAACAAGGAACCGCACCATGGCCAACCACGCACTTTTCTCCTCCCAGCCGTCCAGCACCGCCTTTGCCGCCACTGCGCGCAACGAGGCCGGAGGGCGCGCCAACGTGCTGCCGGCAAAACACGCGCTCGCCCAGTACGCGCTGACCGGATGCCTCAACGGAACTTTTTACGCCGAGGCCGCCACCCAGCTTGCCGTCACGCTCGCACTGTGCAGCAAGGTCGACGACGCCTTTCTGGCCCGACTGGCCGTTTACGCCCGGCGCGAGGGCGGAATGAAGGACATGCCCGCCCTGCTCTGCGCGGTGCTCTCCCGGCGCGACCCGCGCCTCTTTGCCTGGGTTGCCCGCGAGGTGCTCGACAGTGCTCGCATGATTCGCTCCTTCGTGCAAATCATCCGCAGCGGTGCCGTCGGACGGCGCTCCCTCGGCACCGCGCCGCGCCGGGTTATCCGCGATTGGCTGGCCCGCGTGGACGGCGACACCCTGTTTCGCCAATCGGTCGGCACCCGTCCGTCACTGGGCGACGTGCTCAAGTTGGTCCACCCGCGACCGGAAACTCCAACCCGTGCGGCGCTCTACGCTTACCTGGCGAGCCGTCCGGTTTCCTTTGCGGATTTGCCGCCGCTGGTGCGCGCCTTCGAAGCGTTCAAGCGCGATCCGCAAAACGCGACGCTGCCGCGGGTGCCCTTCCAGATGCTCACCGCGCTTCCGCTGACCGCAGGGCACTGGGCCGATCTGACCCGAAATGCGGGCTGGCAGACTCTGCGGATGAACCTGAATATGTTCGCCCGCAAGGGAGCCTTTTCCTTTTCGGGAGTGGACGCGGTCGTGGCGCATCGTCTGCGCGATCCCGCGGTGTTTTTTTCCGGACAGGCTTTTCCCTGCCAAATCCTCACCACCCTGCAGCATCTTTCCGCCGAAGTGCCGCCG
>CALNBE010000117.1 GCA_937874455.1 uncultured Opitutia bacterium
AGGCGGTCCGCACCATGAAGGCCCGGCTGCGCGGCGAGTAAAATTTCCTCCGCGCCCCGCTTCCCCGTGGTGAAAATTTCCTCCGCCCAGTCATGAACGCCCCGCTTCCCCCAATTTCCTCCGGCGAAAAAATCCTCGGCGTCGGGGTCGATCTGGTGGACATCGTCCGCATCCAGCGCGCGGCGGAACGGCACGGCGAGGCGTTTCTCCAGCGTGTCTTCACGCCCGCCGAACGCGCCTACTGCGAAAAACTCGGCGCGCCCTGGGCCTCCCTCGCCGCCCGCTGGGCCGCCAAGGAAGCCGTCAGCAAGGCCTTCGGCACCGGCATCGGGCCCGAGCTTTCCCTCAACAGCGTGAGCGTGGAAAACGACGCGCGCGGCGCGCCTTCCATCGTGCTCGACGCCCAGGGGGAAAAATTGCTCCGCGCCCGCGGCGGCAAACGTATCCACATTTCCCTCACCCACACCGCCACCCTCGCCCAGGCCTTCGCGGTGATCACAGGCTGACCGTCCCCATGCACTCCGCCCCGCCCATTCCCGGCAGCATGCCCGTGCTTTCCTGCGCGGAAACGGTGGCGTTTGAGAAAAATTTCTTTGCCGATCCAGCGCACGACGAGGCGGTGTTCATGACCCGCGCCGCAAAGGAAATTGCCCGAAACGCGGCCCAGCTTTTTGCCGAAATCCGCGCTCGTCCGCTCCATCCTGGTGCTCGCGGGAAAGGGACACAACGCCGCCGACGCCATGCTGGCGGCCGGTTTCCTCCGCGAAAAATCCGCCGCCAGCGTCACCGTGCTCCTCGCGGTCGCGGAGGAAAAACTCGCCCCGGCCACCGCCCGCGCACTGCAGGAATTGCTCCGCCAGGGCGCGCGTTTGCTCCGCTGGCGCGATGCCGCCGCCGCCGAGGCCGCGTTGCCCGACACCTTCGATCTGGCGCTCGACGGTCTGCTCGGCCACCAGTTTTCCCCGCCGCTGCGCCCGCCGTTCTCAGATTTCCTCCGCTGGGCCAACGCGCGTCCGCTCGCCAAAATCCGTCTCGCCGTCGATCTGCCTTCCGGACTCGGCGACACCTCACAGCCGGATGATTTGATTTTCGCCGCCGACGCCACCGTGGCCTGCGGGCTGGCCAAGGCGCCTTTGTTTTCCTCCGCAGGAGAAAAACACCGGGGCCGTCTGCGGCTGGCTTGCATCGGCTTTCCCCACACCCTGCCAGGGGAAATTCGCGCCGGCGGAAAAGGTCTCTTTTCCCTCGGCCCACTCCGCCGGTTGCGTCCGCCGCGCGCCGACAAACGCGACTTCGGCCACCTCTTCATCCTCGGCGGCTCCCGCACCATGCCGGGCGCGTTGCTGATGAACGTCCAGGCCGCGCTGCAATCCGGCGCGGGGCTGGTCACCGTCTTTTGTCCCGAAAGCGTGCACGCCGCATTCGCCGCCGCCGCGCCCGAGGCGATGTGGATTCCCTGGCCGGAAACCCCCGACGGCGCGCTGGCGTTGGAGGGCGAACATTTGCTCCGCGAAAAAATTTCCCGCGCCACCGCCCTGCTCTGCGGCTCCGGCATGGGCGCGGAACCCGAGTCCCAAGCCCTGCTGCAAAGCGTCGCCGGCCGCTGCCCGGTGCCGCTCGTGCTCGATGCCGACGCCCTGCGGCCCGAAATTGTTTCCACTGCGGCGCAAAGGAAATTCCCCCGCCCAACAGTGCTGCTGCCGCACGCGGGGGAACTGGCCCGCCTCGCGCCGGAAAGCGAATCCCTTCGCGCCACCGCCGCCCGTCTCCGCGCCTGCCTGGCCCGCAAGGGCGCGCCCACCACCGTGGCCGACGCGCAAAGGGAAATCACCGTCTGCACCGGCGGCCCGATCCTCGCCCGGGGCGGCAGCGGCGATTTGCTCGCCGGGATCACCGGCGCGCTTTTCGCCCGGCAAATTTCCTCCGATCCGCTGCAAACCCTCGCCACCGCCGTCGCCTGGCACGGCACCGCCGCCGATCTCGCCGCCCGCCATCACGGTGCCGAAGCCCTCGCCACCACCGCCCTCCTGCCTTTTCTCTCCGCCGCCCTGCGCGCCTGAGCGGAGGAAATTTTCCGCGTTCCCTTTTCGTCACGCGTGCCGCCAAGCAACGCGATCCGGCAACCGCTAACGCCGGGCGGGGGGATAAATTTCCTCTGCGGCGGCCCACCATTTTTGCAGGGCAACGGCATGTTCCGTCCGTAGAATCACCGCCGGACGAGCCGTCCGAAGTTGCGCCAACGCCTCCGGCACCGATGCCGCCTGCCGTGTCGCCAACAGCCAGGCGGTGGCAACCACCGCGCTGCGCGACAGACCCAGTGCGCAATGCAAAAAAACCGGACGGGCCGGATGTATCCGCGTCAATCGACGCAAAAGGGCGACCGCCTCCTGAATTTCCTCCGCGTCGAGCGGCAGCAAATCCAGCAACGGAAGCGCCGCGTAAGCCGTTTCCTCCGGCAGTTGGGCGCGGGGGAATTCCGCAGTCAGATCCAGCACAATGCCCTCCGGAGGAAATCCCGCCGCCGTCAATTCCTTGCGATTCGGGTAGCAGCCCAGTGCCAGCCGCGACGTGAGCCAGCTAACCGGCGGCAGGCGGCGGCAATGCCACCAGCGGGAAAGCCACGCGCCCCAGCGGTAGGGCAACAGCAAACTCCAAGCTGCTGGCGACAATTTTCCTTCGCGGTTTTTTTGAAAAACCCCCGGCCCGGCAAACCCATATCCCGCCGCCACGATCAGCAAAGCCGCCGCTGGCCAAAGCAAAAACCAAAACCCGCCGCCGCCGGCCCACGCCAGCCCGCCCAGTCCGGCCGCGCCGAGAAAACACCGCCGCGCC
>CALNBE010000118.1 GCA_937874455.1 uncultured Opitutia bacterium
GCGCCATCAGGCGGGCTGCCTCCGGGTACCACTGGTCCCAGCAGATGAGGACGCCGATGTTGCCGAAGGCGGTTTCCCAGGAGCGGAAACCGAGATCGCCCGGCGTGAAGTAAAATTTTTCCTCGAAGGCCGGATCCTGCGGGATGTGCATTTTGCGGTATTTGCCGAGGCAGGTGCCGTCGGCGTCGATGATCGCGGCGGTGTTGTGGTAAACCTCGCTGCCGCGTGCCTCGAACATCGGGTGACGGGCCCGGCGGGAATCGGTTCGGCGAGGTCGAAGTGGTCGGGGTTTTGGGTGACGCAAAAATATTTCGTGGTGAACATCTCCTGGAGCGCGATGATTTGCGCGCCCTGGGCGGCGGCTTCCTCGATGCGCGGGAGGGTCTTGCGGAGGTTTTCCGCGGGCGTGTCGGCGGCGGTGAGCTGGATGAGGCCGAGGGAAACGGAGTCGTGCATGAGGGGAGGAATTAGGGGAAGCGGGCGGAGGAAGACAAGCGAATGTGCGGCGGCGGCGCGGAGGAAAATTGGGAAGGGCGGAGGGATTGACCCGGAAGAAAAAAAGCGCACCTGTGTTGCCCGCATGTTTTGTCAGGGCGCAAAGGAAATTTCGCAGGACGCATCCCCGCCGGATGCGGAAGCGGTGCGCGCGCAGGAGCTGGCGTTGCTGGCGGCATGTCCGGCGGAGGAAAGGGCGGCGTTTGCCCGGTTTTTGCAGATGGTGCCCTCGCTGCCGCACGGCGCGCAGATGGCGCAGTTTCAGGCGGCGGTGGACGCGTCGGATTTTTCGCTGGCGGACTGGGCGGCGGCGGCGGCGGTTTTTCAGGAATGGCTGGAGGCGGGAAACCGCACCGCGCGTTTTGCGCGGAAACTCGGCTACCTGACCTGTTGCGCGGAAAGTCTGGGCGCGGTGGCTCCGGCGTTGCGACCCACGCTGGCGGAGCAGGTGCGGACGATGCTGGCCGATTATGGTTTTGGCGGCTAGCGGCGGCGGAAAAGCGCCGGAAGCAAAAGCAGTCCGTTGGCGGCGATGATCACGGCTCCGGTGGGCAGGTCCCAGTGGTAGGCGAGCACGAAGCCGGCGAGCGAGGCGAGGAGCCCCAGCAGGGCGGAGAGCGGCAGGAGCCAGCCCATGGACGGGGCGAGGCGGTGGGCGGCGAGAGCGGGGAAAATCATCAGCCCGAGGCAGGTGAGCGGCCCGGCAAGGAAAACGGCGGTGCCGAGCACGAGGCCGACCAGGACGGAAAGGGCGGTTTCCCAGCGACCGCGCGGCAACCCGGCGGCGGTGGAAAAGTTCGGATCAGAGCCGCTTTGCCAGAAACGGTGGCGGAGTAAAAAAAGCAGCAGGCCGGACGGCAGCAACAGCCCGAGCGCGAGGTGGAAAAGTCCGTCGTCAACGGAAACGATTTCTCCCCGGAGGAAATGTGCGAAGGCGTGTCCGGCGTGCGGCAGGTGGGCGAGGAAAAGCGAGGCCGCGGCTCCGGCCAGGGCGAATCCCGCCGCGTGCAGAGTCTCGGAGGAAATTTTCAGGCGACGGTGCAGCCAAGGGAAAAGGGCCAGGGTGCCGAAGGTGGCGAGGAAGACGCCTGCCAAGGAAAACGGATTGGCCAGCGCATGGGCGTCGCCGGAGTAAAATCGCGCGCTCACCAGCATGCCAGCGGCCAGTCCTGCGGCGGAAATTTGCGGCAGGGCGACCGCGAGAAAAATGCTCCGGCGCAGCAGCAGGTAGCTGCCGGCGAGCGGGGCGACCAGTCCCAGCAGAGCGGTGCGGAAGGCATCGCGCAGGAGGAAATCTTCGGAGAAAACGGCGCGAAGGGAATCAAGCATGCGCGGCGGAAATTTGCGCGAGGACGGCGGAGCCGTGGTGCAGCGTCAGGGTGTGGGTGGCGTTTTCCGCCCAAAAATCCGGCTCATGGGTGGCGAGCAGGATGGTGAGCCCGGCTTGGTGTTGCTGGCGCAGGACGGAGCGGACCTGGACGGCGGCGGCGGCATCGAGTGCGGAGACAGGTTCGTCGAGCACCAGCAATTCGGACTGCATGGCGAGCGCGCGCGCGAGCAGGATGCGCTGTTGTTGTCCGCCGGAGAGGCGCGAGAACGGCTGGCGGAAAAAATCCGGTGCAAGTTGCCGGAGGAGCGCGGCGACCCTTTGCCGATCTGCGAAGGAAATCCGCCGCCACCACGGGCGGGCAAGCCGCAGCCCTGAGAGGGCGACCTCGTGACCGGAAAAGAGATACAACGAATCGGGCGCGGCGTTTTGTTCGAGCAGCCCGATTTTCCTTCGCTCCTGGTTTGGTTGGGACGCGGAGGAAAAATCCATTTTCCCCGCGCGCAGCGGCAGGAGTCCGCAAAGGGTGCGGAGGAAAGTGGTTTTCCCCGCGCCGTTGTCGCCGAGCAGCAGAGTGAAGGATCCGGAAGGCAGCGACAGGGAAACATTCCGAAGAACGGTTGTTTCCGGGTAGCCAAAGGAAGCGTGGGCGAGGCGGAGGAAAGGCTGCATGGGCGGGGGGATTATTTTCCCCGGCTGCGGAGCGTCTTTTCCAGCGTGGTGACGTGGGTTTCGACAAGCGAACGATAATCGGCGCACCCGGCGGATTTATCCGGCACCAGTGGCAGTCGCAGCAGCGTGGCACCGGAGGCGCGGGCGAGGAAATGGCAGAGACGGTCGGGGCGGTTGGGTTCGGCGAGAATGACTTTGACGCCGCGAGCCTGCATGTCGCTGGCCAGCGTTTCGAGATGGGCGGAGGAAGGCTCGATGCCCGGTTTGGGTTCGATGGTGCCGGCGAGTTCCAGTCCGAAAGCCGCGAGCAGATAGTCGTAGGATTTGTGGTAGGTGACGACCGGAGCGCCCTTGAACGGCGCGAGCCGGGCCTGCCAGCGGGGAAATTCCTCCGCGATCATTTTGCGAAATTCCTCCGCGTTTTCCCGGTAGTCCGCGGCATGGGGCGGGTCGAGACGGGCGAGGGACTCGGCGAGATTTTGCGCGACCCGGGAGGCGTTGCGCGGATCGAGCAGGAAATGCGGATTGCCGAAGGCATGGACATCGCCCTGGGAGCGGTCGAGCACTGCGGGGATTTCCAGCAATTGCAGACCGGCGGCGGCGCGGAAGTTGCCCGGAGCGCCGGGAAGAATCTTGGCGTTGCGGGCGTTGTTGACCAGCGCGGGCAGCCAGCCCTGCTCCAGTTCGGCACCGCCCTCGACCAGCAAATCGGCCTGATGGAGAATGCGGATGAAGCTGGGCCGGGCATCGACAAAGTGCGGGTCTTCGGTGGGGCGGGCGAGGGTGGTGACGGTGACATGCGCGCCGCCGACGGTTTGGGCGAGCGAGCCCAGATCGGCGGTGGTGGCGACGACGTTGATTTCGGCGCGGAGGAAAATGGCGGGGAGCAGGAGCAGCGCCGCGAGCAGGGAGGGAAATTTTTTCATGGTGTCGGCAAAGGAAATTTCGCGAAGGGAAGTTTTTTAGAAGCGGTGCGCGCCGTGGCTGCCGAGGAGGAATTCAAACTGGAGCCACACGCTGTGGCCGGTGCCGAAGGAGTCGCCCCGGTCAAAATTGTATTGGAGCCGGAGGCGGGAGAATTCGCTGGGGTGCCAGGTGAGGGCGGGGGAAATGCGCCAGCGTTTGCCGCG
>CALNBE010000119.1 GCA_937874455.1 uncultured Opitutia bacterium
GGACGGAAGGTTGCAGCAGACCGGACACGCTCCGGAGCGGCGCAGGGAAAATTTCCGCATCGGCTGGCAGGCTTGGTGGAACAAGGCAGGTGTGCCTGAGCAGGCTGCGGTGCGTGTGGCGGCGGCGGGGCAAAATTCCTTTGCCGGGTTGAAAGTCCAGGGACAGGCCGGCCGGTTTTTGACTGCGGAAAAGCTGCGTCCGGGCGACACGTTTGTTCCCCTGCTGGAGGCGCGCCGGGGAGACTTCACTGGCGTGGCGGCGGCGATTTTTCGCTTTGGTGACGGAGGAAAAGGCGCGGTGGTGGTGAGCACGTTGATGGAGGAAATGGTGCAGGTGACCGAGGCGGAGCAGGCCGCGTATTTGCCGCAGGCGATTTTGCTGTCGCTGCAGGGCGGGGTGGAGCGGTTTTTCTGGTACGAGTTTCATGCCCCGGAAGGCGACGATCTAGACAAGGAGCACCACTTCGGGCTGGTGCACCGCGATCTCTCACCCAAGCCGGCGTATGCGGCTTACCGGACTTTGGCGCAAATGCGGCCGGCCGGCTCGGTGAATCTGACGGCGGGCGGCGCATGGAAAAATCCCGCCGGGTATTGTCATTTCCGCTGGCAAACTCCGGACGGCAAAAAGAGGAACGCCGCTTGGTCTCCGGAGGAAAAAGTGACATTGCCGCTGAAAGGAAAATTAAAGGCTGCGTGGAATTTTCTCGGCGAGCCCCTGCCGGGACGCGGAGGAAATTTGGTGTTAGGGCCGACAGTGACCTACTGGGAGGAAACGGACGGAAAATGAAAATGGGGAGTAGGGAGTGGGGAGTAGGGAAATTTTAGCGGGAAAAGGAAGCGAGGGAGAGCGGGAATGAACTGCGGCTGGACGCGAAAAGCCAAGCGCCAGGGAGCCTAGGGTTCAATGGTTCGGCAGGATGCCGAACCACGCACGCTGGAAGCGCGCGCTCCCCATTGCCGCTAAAATTCCCTATTCCCCATTCCCCACTTCCTACCCCCCCATTTTCCGGTGGCGCGCAAGAAAACAGGTGAACATTTATACATTATTCTTGCGGTGCCATTGGTCGGGTGTTTTTCTGCGCTTGTTTATTGAAACGAACCAAGTCTCACCATCTTCTTCATCCCTATGGCCAAAGAACCCGCTTCCCCCGCTCGCTCGGAAAAAACCGATCGCAACACGCTGAATCTCGCCCTCTCGGCGATTAACAAACAATACGGCGAAGGCACGTTGATGCGGATGGGCGACGCGACCAAAATGCAGGTCGAGGTGGTGTCCACCGGCTCGGTGGCGCTGGATTTGGCGCTGGGGGTGGGCGGGCTGCCGAAGGGCCGCATCGTGGAGGTTTACGGGCCGGAATCCTCGGGGAAAACCACGCTGTGTTTGAGCATCATCGCGGAAATCCAACGGCGCGGCGGCAACGCGGTATTTATCGACGTGGAGCACGCGCTGGATCCGCGCTACGCGAAGGTCGTCGGCGTGGACTTGGACAACCTGTTGGTGTCGCAGCCGGAGAGCGGCGAGGACGCGTTGAACATCGCCGAGACGCTGATCCGCAGCGGCGCGGTGGACGTGGTGGTGGTGGACTCGGTGGCCGCGCTGGTTTCGAAACAGGAGCTGGACGGACAGGTGGGCGACGCCACGGTGGGCGTGCAGGCCCGCATGATGAGCCAAGCGATGCGCCGGTTGACGGCGGCGATCAACAAGACGAACTGCCTGTGCATTTTCACCAACCAGATTCGCGAAAAGATCGGCGTGATGTTTGGCAGCCCGGAAACCACGCCCGGTGGCCGCGCGCTCAAGTTTTTCGCCTCGGTTCGCATGGACATCCGCCGCATCGGGCAGATCAAGGAGCCTTCGGGCAAGGTGATCGGGAACCGGACGCGGGTGAAGGTGGTGAAGAACAAAGTCGCGCCGCCGTTCACCGAGTGCGAGTTCGACATCATGTACAGCGAGGGCATCTCGCGCACCGGTTCGATCATCGACCTTGGGGTGGAGAACAAGATTTTGGAAAAGAAGGGCGCGTGGATTTCCTACAACGGCCAGTTGATCGGCCAAGGGCGCGAGGCGGCGAAGGATTATCTGTCGAAGAACCCGGCGGTGATGGAGGAAATCTCCAAGGAAATCATGGGCAAGGTGCAGGTGGTTGGCGGTACCACGCTGGGCGAAAGCGAGAGCAGCGCGGCGCTGGAAGGCTGATTTTCCTTTGCTCCACCTGTGAAAAAACCGCTGTGGCGACGCAGCGGTTTTTTAGTTGGGGAGTGGCGAATGGGGAGCAGGGAAAATTCAGCGAAGAAAATTTTTTGGGAAGGATTCGCCGGGAAGTCTGCTGGCGGAAGCAGGGTGGTGCGCAATGTCCTCCTTGTGCGCCCAGATGCCAAAGAGGAAAATTCGTCAATGGACACCAGTGGGCAATCGAAAGGAGGCGCTGTTTCCCGGAGAATTTCCCGGAGGAAATCCCTTTGCTGGGAAAACTTTCTCCGCTCGCATTTCCTATTCCCTATTCCCTATTCACTGACTTTGCTGGGCGATAAAGGCATCAAGCAAGTGGCGTTCGACGTCGGGATGCGCGGAACTCTGGCTGACAGGCAGGGCGATGAAGAAAGTGGTGCCACTGCAAGGTGTGGAGACAAAGTGGATTTTGCCGCCGTGGGCCTCAATCATGGCTTTGGCGATGGCCGATCCGAGGCCGGTGCCGGTATCTTTGCCATGGGTGAAAAAGGGTTCCCAGAAGCGTTTTTGCACTGCAGCGGGGATGCCGGGCCCGTTGTCACGGATCTGAATCAACACGCTTCTTCCGTCGGGTGAGGCTTTGCCTTCGATGGAGACCTGGCCTTCGCTCATGCACTCGAGCAGTGCGCTCTGCGTGCGGGGCGAGGCGCGGTTGATCTCATCGGCGAGCAGGAGATTCACGAAGACGGGCCCCTGCGCGAATTCGAAGAGCTTCTTGCCGGTCTCGTCGTCGATGTTGAGAATGTCGGAGCCGATGATATCGCTCG
>CALNBE010000120.1 GCA_937874455.1 uncultured Opitutia bacterium
CTTTGCCGCGCTCGCCACCGCCACCGAGGAGGAGGTGGTCCGGGCCTGGGAGGGACTCGGCTACTACAACCGCGCCCGCAATCTCCACCGGCTCGCCCAAATTGTCGCCGCCCTGCCCGCGCCGCCGCGCACCGCCGACGGCTGGCTGGCGCTGCCGGGAGTCGGCCCCTACACCGCCGCCGCCATCGCCAGCATCGCCTGCAACGTCCCGGTCGCAGTGGTGGACGGCAATGTGGTCCGCGTCCTCTCCCGGCTCACCGCCGACGAGCGGCTTTTTAAAAACAACGGGGCCGCAGTCAAGGCGCTCCACCCGCTCGCCCAAGCTCTCGTCAACCCGGTTTTCCCCGGCGACCACAACCAGGCGATGATGGAGCTGGGCGCGACGGTTTGCTACCGGCAAAGCCCGCTCTGCACTCTCTGTCCAGTGGTCCGCCAATGCCTCGCCGCCCGCCTCGGCAATCCCGGCCAGTTTCCCCGCTTCGCCCCGCGCATCACCGAAAAAATTTTCCTCCGCCGCCTCTGGCTGGTCCACGAGGGCCGGCTCCTCCTCCACCAGCGCGACGCCAGCGCCAAACGTCTCGCGGGAATGTTCGAGCTGCCGCTGGCCGACGACCTCGTGCCGCTGCTGCTCGACGACCAGATTCTCGCCCGCAAACGCCGCGCCATTTCCCACCAGCAAATCGAGGAAACCATTTTCCGCGCCACCTGGACGCCTTCGCTCGCCGCGCGCATCGAATCCGCCGCCGCGCTGCACTGGGTGCCGCTGGAACAGCTCTCCGCCCTCACCCTTTCCGGGCCGCATCGCAAATGGACCAGCGAGCTGCTTGCCCGGCTCCCGCTCTGATTTCCTCCGCGGCTTTCACCGCTGTTTCCAGTTTTGCCTTCGCCGGGAAAAAGGCTTTGCTGCCCCCATGTTTTCCGAGGACGCCTGCTCCCATTGCGGCCGGCCCGCCACTGTTTATCTGACCGAGATTGGCAATTTTCAGGTCAGAAAAATTCCCTTTTGCGCCGCCTGCGCCGTTCAAAATTTTTCCGCCGCGCCCGCCGCATTTTCCTTTGCGATCCCGCCCATGCGGCCTTTCGCCGACTCCGCCGCGCACCACCTCCAAAGCAAACTCGCCAACGCCGAGTTCCGTCTCCGCGCTGCCATCGCCGCCGAGGCTTACGAGGAAGCCGCCCTCTGGCGCGACGAGATCCGCCGCCTCTCCGCCGTCCTGCCTCCCCGGTAAATTAAAGAATGGGGTGAAGCGCGATGTCCCCATTCCCTTCACCCCATTCACCCCTTGCATTTTTCCTCCGCAACACATTTCCTTCGCGCCATTCGCCATGGTTCTCGACGCCCTTTTTTCCGCTGAAAACGACCTGATGCACAACATCGGCGCGCAGCAGCCCGTCGTGCTCAGCACCCGCATCCGCCTCGCCCGCAATCTGGCCCGCTTCCCCTTTCCCGGCTGGGCCCAGACCGCCCAGCGCCGCGAGGTGCAGGAGCGCTGCCTGGCATCCCTCCAAGCCCTGCCCAAGCTGAAAAAAGGCCACCGCTACCGCATGGCCGATCTCGCCCCCGAGGAGAAATCCCTCCTCATCGAGCGCCACCTCATCAGCAAGGAACTCGCCCAAAGCGCCGACGGGGCCGTCGTCATCAGCCGCGACCAAACTTGCTCCGTCATGGTCAACGAGGAGGACCACCTCCGCATCCAGGTCGTGCGCGGCGGACTCCACCTCAAGCCCGCCTGGAAACAGGCCGACCAGATCGACACCGCCTTGGATGCGGAGATGATCCT
>CALNBE010000121.1 GCA_937874455.1 uncultured Opitutia bacterium
CCTTTGCGGAAACCTGCAGGTTTCCGCAAAGGAAATTTCTTGGAGCCAGCTCGATCAAGCCCTGCCCATGCCGGTTGACCTGCGCGACGCCGCCACCGCTCTCGCCGTCCGCGCCGCCGACTTCTTCGCCAAACTCAACCAGCAAACCCTCCGCCTCACCGGCCTGCCGAACCAAGAATACGCGGTGCAAATCGACGGCGAGCCGCTGGGCGTTTTCTCCGCACAGGAACTCGCCGCCGGGATCAACCTCGCCGAATACAACACGCCCATGCAGCGCCAAGCCGCCGCCGTCCACCAGCTCACCCTCAAGCGCACCGGCATCCACCACACACTCTGGCTCGACACCCGGGTGCCGCTGGCCCGCCAATTCCCCGACCAGACACCGCAACTGGAAAAATTCGCCGCCGCTTCCGCCCAAGCCGTCCAAGCCCTCGCCGCCATCCAGCGCGAGGCCGCCCGTCCGCGTCCACACACCTTTTCCGTCCGCCCGCTCGACCCGGCGCGGCAAGGCTCCGCGATCGACACGCCGCCCGCCGACCTCGGCCCCAATCTTGCGCTGGAAAAGAAATGGCGGTCCAGCGATGCCAATCCGCACGGCTGGAGCGCCGGGCTCACCGACGGGATTTGGGAGGGGAAAATGCCCCACGTCTATTCCACTCACGACTCCCCGCTTTTCCCCAAACAGGTGACCATTGACTTGGAAAAAGACCAGACACTCGCCCACATCCTGCTCGGCGTGCCCGCCTACGGCTCCACCCGCACCGTCCAGGTCGCCGTCAGTGCCGACAACCAAAACTTCCAAACCGTCGGCCACTACACCTTTTCCCTCCGACAGGCGGAAAAACGGTTCTTTTCCTTCCCCGCCGTCAACGCCCGCTACCTCCGCGTCACCTTCGCCAATCATTACGAAGACTCCGTGGACGGCTTTTCGCCCTATCGCGGTTTCCTCGCCGACGTCCAAGCTTTTGCTCCGCGCAAATAATCCCCAGCCGCTGATTTTTCCTCCGCGCTTTTTTGAGTAAAAATCACCGGCGAAATCACGCCGCGACGCACACCAGCAGGGTGTGCTCGCCCGCGCCCAACCGGTTCACTTCGCGCTCCACCCGCAACCCGGATTTTTCCACCAGCGCAATGAACGCCTCCGCCCGGTAAAACCGGCTGTTCCCGTTCGCCAAACAGGTGAAATAAAGCGACCCGGCCACCAGGCTCAATTCCCCCGCCGGAAAACTTTGCCGGTCGCAAAACGGCTCCAGGATGCACACCCGCGCGCCGGGTTTCATCGCCGCCCGCACCCGCCCCAAAATCCCGACAATTTCCTCCGCCGAAAAACAATCCAGAAACTGGCTCATCCACCACACGTCCGCGCCGCCGGGCAAATTTCCCTCCGCCAGCATGTTCACGCCGCGCGTCTTGATGCGCTCCGCACCGGGCTTCCCCCGCACATTTTCCCTGAGCAACGCCACCTGCTCCGGCAGATCCAGCACCGTCACCTCCACCTGCGGATCCTCCGCCACGCAGCGCAGCGCCCACTTCCCGGTGTTGCCGCCGACATCATAAATTTCCTTTGGCCCCAACTGGAAAACCTCCGGTAGCGCCGCCCCAAACGCCGCGTCCGAATAAAAATGGTCGAAGGCAAACCAACTGCTTTTCGCCGGTT
>CALNBE010000122.1 GCA_937874455.1 uncultured Opitutia bacterium
CATCCGCGCCCGTCGCTTCAACGGGGCCCCGTTGAAGCGTCGAACCCCGATGTTATCTCCGCCCCTAATGCGTCATTCCTCCGCGTGATTTCACGCGGCCCCGTTGAAGCGACGGGCGCGGATGTGATCACGCCTCCAGTTCCTTATTCCTCCGCGTGATTTCACGCGGCCCCGTTGAAGCAAGCCTGGCCCGGCGCAAAAGCGCGGGGCGGGGATGATTCCTCCGCGTGATTTCACGCGGCCCCGTTGAAGCTATGCCCATGTGCCTGAGTATGAGCGGGCGAATAAATTCCTCCGCGTGATTTCACGCGGCCCCGTTGAAGCTCGGGAGTGGCCGAATCAGGTGTTTCCGGTGAAGGGATTCCTCCGCGTGATTTCACGCGGCCCCGTTGAAAGTCAACGACACGAGACAAAGCTAACAAGCGCGCGCGTTGGGTGGCCGTTTGGCCAGGGAATCTTTCGACGAATTATGCTTCGGTTGGTGAAGTTTCCTCTGCGGTGTCGTTGGCGGCTTCAACGTCTTCCTCTGTGCGGACGACCTTGCAGATCGCGATGATGGATTCGCCTTTTTCCAGATCCATGAGCTTCACGCCCTGGGCGTTGCGGCCGGTCTGGCGGATTTCCTTCACACGGGTACGGATGGCCTGACCGCTCTTGGTGAGGAGCATCACCTCGTCCTCTTCGCGGACGCTGAGCGCGCCGGCGACGGTGGCGCCGCCCTTGGTTTTGATGGCGATCACGCCTTTTCCTCCGCGCGACTGGACGCGGTAGATCGGGCCTTCATCGTCGTCGAATAAAGTGCGTTTGCCGAGTCCGTTGGTGGCGGCGATGAGCAGGGTGCAATCGGGGTCGACGACTTCCATCGCCTGCACTTTGTCCTTCGCGCCAAGTTTCATGCCGCGCACTCCGGCAGCGGCTCGGCCCACCAAGCGGATGCCCTTCGGGGCTTTCTCGGTGGTTTCCTCCGCGTCGGCGGCATCCTCATTTTCCTCCGCGGCTTCGTCGCCCTTGTCGTCGAAGATCGGAAAGCGGATGCCCATGCCGTGCTCGGAGACCATCATCACCTCGCCCTGATCGGGGGTGAGTTTCACCGCGATCAGCTCGTCGCCTTCCTTGATATTGATGGCGATAATGCCGGTGCGGCGGCAGTTGGCGTATTCGGAGAGTTTGGTCTTTTTCACCATGCCCAGAGCGGTGCCGAAGACGAGGCACTGGTCCTCGGAAAATTCCTTGATGCAGACCATGGCGGCGAGCTTTTCGCCCTCCTGCAACTGGAGCACATTGGTCAAGGCGCGGCCCTTGGTGGCGCGGGCGCCCTCGGGGATTTCGTAAACTTTTTCCACGTAAACGCGGCCATTGTTCATGAAAAACATGATAGTGTCGTGAGTGGAGGCGGTGAAAAGGTGCTCGATGAAATCCTCGTCGTAGGTTTCGGAGCCGATCAGGCCTTTTCCTCCGCGCCGTTGCGAGCGATAGGAGGAAACGGCGGTGCGTTTGATGAAGCCCGAGTGGGAAACGGTGATGATGCAGCCCTCGTTGGCGATGATGTCCTCCATGCGCATCTCGCCCTCGGCGGCCTGGATGCGGGTCCGGCGCGGGGACTCGTATTTCTTCGCCGCCTCGCGGAGTTCGGTTTTCACCAAAGTCAACAGCTTGGCTTCACTGGCGAGGATGGACTTCAGCTCCTCGATGGTGGCGAGCAACTGGGCGTATTCCTCCTCGATTTTGTCGCGCTCCAGCCCGGTCAGTTGGTAGAGGCGCAAATCGAGAATGGCGTTGGCCTGACGTTCGCTGAGCGCGTATTTGGCGATCAATTTCTCCCGCGCCTCATCGCGATTGGCGGAGGCCCGGATGATCTTCACGAAGTCGTCCAGATTGCGCAGGGCGATGCGGAAGCCCTCCAAGATGTGGGCGCGGTCCTCGGCCTTGCGGAGACGGAACTGGGTGCGGCGGGTGATAACATCGCGACGGTGCTCGATGAAGCATTCGAGCATTTCGCGGAGATTCATTTGCTTCGGCCGGCGCTGGTCGAGCGCGAGGAGAATGACGCCAAAGGAGGATTCGAGCGCGGTGTGCTTGAAGAGCTTGTTGATCACCACGCGCGGGGTTTCGCCACGCTTGAGTTCGATCACGATGCGGGTGCTCTCGTCGGATTCGTTGCGCAGGTCGCTCACCTCGTCGAGCACCTTGTCGCGAATCAGGTCCGCGATTTTTTCCACCAGGGTGGCGCGGTTGACGTTGTAAGGGATCTCGGTGATGACGATCTGCTCCTTGCCGCCCTTGAGTTCCTCGACGTGGGCCACGCCGCGGGTGCGCACCACGCCGCGTCCGGTGCGGATGTATTGGGAAATCGCCTCACGACCGTTGATCACACCACCGGTCGGAAAGTCCGGCCCCTGCACAATGCTTTCAATCTCCTCAAAGCTGAGCGCGGGGTTGTCGACCAAGCGGCAGGTCACCTCGACCAATTCACCCAAATTATGCGGGGGGATGTTGGTGGTCATGCCAACCGCGATGCCGGTCGAGCCATTCATCAACAGGTGCGGCAAACGGCACGGCAGAACACTCGGCTCGGTGGTGGACTCGTTGTAGTTCGGCGTAAAGTCCACCGTGTCCTCGTCGATGTCGGCCACCAACTCGCCGGCGATTTCCGCCAGCTTGGCCTCGGTGTAACGGTAGGCCGCCGCGTTGTCGCCTTCGATGGAGCCGAAATTCCCCTGCGGAAAAATCAGCGGGTAGCGCATCACCCAGTCCTGCGCCATGCGCACCAGCGTGTCGTAAACCGAGGCGTCACCGTGCGGGTGGTAGTTTTTCAGAACTTCTCCGACCACCCCGGCGCACTTGGTAAAGGAGCGGTTGAACAGCAGGCCTTCGCGCAACATCGCGTAAAGAATGCGGCGCTGCACCGGCTTCAGCCCGTCGCGCGCATCCGGCAGCGCCCGCGAGACGATCACCGACATCGAGTAGTCGATGTAGGCCGTCTGCATGATGTCCGTGATGTTGGTCGTGGAGAGTTTTTCGTTTTCGGTATACATTGTTTTAAAGTTTTAAGGGAGCGGTGCCGTCGGTGTTTTGTTTTCAACAGGAGGACGTGGAGATCGTGGAGATTCGGGAAACAACCCCCATCGAGTTAAGACAGAACCTCCGTTCGCAGAAAATCGCAGGTTTTGGGTTTATCCAACGAGAGCCGAACTAGGCCGTTGATCAATTTTTCTTCATGGTAATTGAAGATCAAACCAGCCCTGATATTCAACAGACGCATATAGCTGAGAAGCTGCGCTTGGAAACGCGGATGCATTTGCTCGACCGCCTTGTTTTCCACCAAGACCTGATCATTCACAATTAGATCACTGCGCAAGGTTTGCTCGAAGGTGAATCCCTTGTAAGTGATTTGGACCTTGCTTTGCTGGCGAACAAAATGTCCGCGAAGTCCAAGCTCTCGAATTAATGCCATCTCGTAAACAGACTCCAAGAGGCCCGGCCCAAAAGCCCGATGCACCTCAATCGCGGCCCCAATGATGTCCGCAGTGAGTTGGCCCAACGGATCAGCCGGATTGTTCTTGAGTGGAAATTGGCTCATATGAAATGAACATTAAAAACGTGGGCGTGCTGCCTTTTTCAAGGCACTCTCATTTGGAAAATTCTCCACGCTCTCCACGTCCTCCTGTTAAAAAATTTACTCCGGCCTCACACGTCCAGATAGGAGGCGTTGAGGGCGTTGTCTTCGATGAAGGTGCGGCGCATGGGCACATCCTCGCCCATCAGCATGGTGAAGATGCGGTTGGCCTCGGCGGCGTCGCGGATGTCCACCTTGAGCAAGCGGCGGGTTTTCGGGTCCATGGTGGTTTCGTAGAGCTGCTTGGCATTCATTTCCCCCAGCCCTTTGTAGCGCTGAATCGAGAGGCCGCGGCGACCGAACTGGCGAATCTGGTTCACCAGTTCGAGGATGCTGTGCAACGGCACGATGGTGTTTTTCTTCGCGGCAGCACGGGCTTCGTCGTCGTTGGTCGGCGGCGCACCTTCGATCAATTCGTAGCGCGGCCCCTCGCCCGGCGTGAACTGCTGCACATCGAAACCGGCCTTGGCCATTTCGCGGAGCAAATTGCTCATCTGCTCGGCCTCGTAGATTTCGTAAACATTGATGCGTTGCTGGACGGTCACGCCGTCCACCACCACCTCGCGCGCCACGGTGTCGGCGAGCACGTCCTCAATGTTTTGCTCGACGAAGAAATGCGTCCGCTCGTCCGTGTTGAAGATGTATTTGAACTCCTCCTTATTGCCGGTGCGGATGCGGGCGAGGAAACGCGGCAGCTCGTAGGTCTCGTCTTTCCGCTGGTCGAGGTATTCCGGGAGAACGCAGCCGTAGCGGATCACGCCGCCGCCGAGCTGTTCCAGCCGCGAAAGAAATTCGACGATTTTGTCCAGCTTGGCGCCGGGAAACTGGTGCTGGTCGCGCAAGCGCACCAAGGTCGCGTCCTCCAGTCCCAGTTCGAGCAAAATCTTGTTCAAATCGGCATCATTATCGATGTACTGCTCGCGCTTCTTGCGCTTGATTTTGTAGAGCGGCGGCTGGGCGATATAGACGTAGCCCGCGTCGATCAACCCGCGCATCTGGCGGTAAAGGAAAGTCAGCAGCAGGGTGCGGATGTGCGAGCCGTCCACGTCCGCGTCGGTCATGATAATGATTTTGTGGTAGCGGCATTTGGTCGCGTCGAAGGAGCCGTCGCCCTCGTGGTCGCCGATGCCGGTGCCGACGGTAGTGATGATGTTGCGGATTTGTTCGCTCGAAAGCACCTTGTCGAGGCGGGCTTTTTCCACGTTCAGGATTTTTCCGCGCAGCGGCAAAATCGCCTGGTAGCGGCGGTCACGGCCGGTTTTCGCCGAGCCGCCCGCGGAGTCGCCTTCGACGATGAACACTTCGCACAACTCGGGATTTTTCTCCGAGCAATCGGCGAGTTTCCCCGGCAAACCGCCGCCGGACATGGCGGACTTGCGCACAGTTTCGCGGGCCTTGCGGGCGGCCTCGCGGGCACGGGCGGCGTTCAGGCAGGCATCGATGATGCGCTTGGCGGTTTTCGGCTCGGTTTCAAAAGTGTATTTGAGCTGCTCGCCGACCACGTTCTGCACGATGCCCTCCACCTCGGGATTGGTGAGGCGAGTTTTGTTTTGCGACTGGAATTTCGGGTCGGGGTGTTTGACGGAGATCACCGCCACCAAGCCCTCGCGCATGTCCTCGCCGGAAAGGCGCGCATCCTTGTCCTTGAGCAGGTTGTTGGCCTTGGCGTAATTGTTGACCACCCGGGTGAGCGCGGAGCGAAAGCCCGAGAGGTGGGTGCCACCCTCCGGATTGTTGATCAAATTGGTGTAGGTGAAAACCAGCTCGGAGTAATTCGTGTTGTACTGCAGAGCCACGTCCACAGTCATTTTCCGCGCGCCGGGCTTGGCCGGATTTTTGTCCGAAATCACCACCGGATTCGCCGGGTCAGTGATGTCCACCTCCGCCGAAATGAGGATCGGTTTGTCGTGCAACACCGTCTCGTTCTGGTTGAGAAATTTCACGTATTCGGCGATGCCCTTCTCGAAGAAAAACTTTTCGCTGTGGCCGGTGCGGTCGTCCTTAATCTCAATGCTCAGGCCGGGGACGAGAAAGGCCAGCTCGCGCATCCGGCGCACCAAAATGTCATATTTGAACTCGCGGGTGACGACGAAGATTTCCGGGTCGGGTCGGAAGGTGATCTTGGTGCCGGTGCGCTTGGTTTTGCCGATTTCCTTGATCCCCTCGGTGACTTTTCCCCGGGAAAACTGCATGTGGTAAACCGCCCCGTCGCGGGAAACCTCCGCTTCGAAGAACTCCGAAAGCGCGTTGACGCACTTGGCCCCCACGCCGTTCAAGCCGCCCGAAACCTGATACGCGCCTTTCTCAAATTTTCCTCCGGCGTGCAGATTGGTCAGCACCAGCTCCAGCGTCGGAATTTTTTCCTCCGGGTGCATCGCCACCGGGATACCGCGCCCGTTGTCCTCGACGGAAATCGAGCCGTCCAAGTGGATCTCGACCTTGATTTGCGAGGCAAATCCGGCCAGTGCCTCGTCGATGGAATTGTCCACGATCTCGTAAACACAATGGTGCAGCCCCGTCTCATTGGTGTCGCCGATGTACATCCCCGGCCGTTCGCGGACCGCCTCCAGTCCCTTGAGTCGTTTGATGTCTCCGGCGTCATAACTGGCCTTGCCGGCGTGCTTTTTGCTGGGAGATTTCTGTTCGGGTATGCTGTCGGAGTCGGCCATATTTTCAGTAAAGGAAGTTGTGTTTTAAAACTTTTGCCAAAGGGAGAAAAGCTACGAAAAAACCGCCCCGCCGCAAGGGGTTTTTCCGTTTTTTAAACCTATCGTGAACAGCAACTTCCACAGCCAAATTTCCTCCGCCAGCCAAACCCGTCCACCGGCCCCGCCGCGGAGGAAATTTCCGCCAAAAATCACCCCGCCAAAAATGCTTTGATCTCGGGAATCAGGCTCCGCCCGGCATCCTCCAGCACATAGTGCCCGGCCTCGGCGTGGTAGCGCAAAACGGCCTTCGGGAAGCGTCGCCGCCACTCGCCAAAAAAGGTGTCGTCGAAGCAAAAATCTCTCCCGCCCCAGGCGACGAACACCGGCTTCTCCCGCAATTTCTCCAGATTGTTTTCCACCGCGAGCAACGTGGCGTAGCTCGGATGCGTCTCGTGCAACGGGATGTCCTGCACAAAGCGGGCAACGGCGGCGCGGTTTTTCCACGAATTGTAGGGCAGGAGAAAACCGGCCTTGGTGGTCTCGGACATTTTGTGCCGCACCGCCATGAAGGTGGCGGGCCAGGCAAAGCCGTTGCAGCCGCGCAC
>CALNBE010000123.1 GCA_937874455.1 uncultured Opitutia bacterium
GTCCCAGCAGTTCCTGCACGGTGCGGATGTCGGTGCCATCCTCCAGCAGGTGCGTGGCAAAGGAATGTCGAAAGACGTGAGGCGAGACGCGCTTGTTCATTCCGGCTTTTCGGGCGGCCACTTTTAGCACCTGTTGCAAGGCACTGTCCGTCACATGGTGCCTCCGTTGCAAACCACTGGCGGGATCGATGCTCGTTCCCCGCGAAGGGAAAAGCCATTGCCATTCCCATTGCTCACCCGCTTGCCGATATTTGCGCGCCAACGCCTCCGGCAGCCAGACGCCTGCTAGATCGTTGAACCGATCCTCGTTAAAGAGCGCCCTGATGCGGACCAAATGTTCCCGCAGCAGGGGAATCAACGAAACGGGCAGCACTGTCACCCGATCCTTGTCACCTTTGCCCGCGACCACGCGCAACTGTCCGCGGGCCAAATCAAGATCCTGCACCCGCAACCGCAGTAACTCCATCAGCCGCAACCCCGCGCCATACAGCAACGCCGCCATCAACGCCCAGGTGCCGTCCAACTGCGCGAGCACCATCCGGCACTCCTCCTTGGTCAGCACCACCGGCATTCGGGGCGGACGGCGGGCCCGCAGAAACTCGATTTCGCCCGGCTCCCTCCCCAAGCCTTTTTTCAGGAAAAACACCACCGCGTTGAGGGCCTGCTTTTGGGTCGCCGCACTGACCCTGGCCTCTGCGGCCAGCATGGTCAAAAATGCCTCCACCTCCGCCGCGCCGCTTTCTTGCGGGGATTTTCCCTTTAAAAATTGCACATACCGTCGGGCCCAGCCCCGGTAAGTCACCTCCGTCCGCCACAGCAATCCCTCCGCGCGGATGGCCAAAATCAAAGCCCGCTCCCAATCGGATTTCCCCATGTCCGCACTGGCTGGCGGCGGCACCTCCGGCAGGCCGGATTCGCGCCTTTCCGCTCCTGTTGGACGGGGGTTGCCCGGCGTTGACCCAGACTCCTCGAGTGCCCGTCTCGCTTCGCGAAACCACCAACGCAAGCCCTCGACTTCCAATTCCGGCAAAGGCTGTCTGGCTAAAAAGGCCTGCACCGTGGAAATCGTCGCCCAACATTGCTGCTCCTTGCAATAACGGAGAAAAGCCCGGATCGCCCGCTGATAGGCGCCCTTTGTCGCGTCTGGCAAATTCGCAGCTTCCAAGACAGTTGGCCAACCCGGAAAATAAAACTGCTTGGTTGCCTCCCAGCCTTTCCCGGGAACAAGATGATTGCTTTGTCTGGAATGTGAGTTGTTCATCAAAGGAATTTGGCTTTACGGGAAAAGAGATTTTCCCATA
>CALNBE010000124.1 GCA_937874455.1 uncultured Opitutia bacterium
CGCTCGAAGTGGTTCTGCGAGTACATCCGCTCCCGCAGCGCGCGCAGCTCCTGCTCCAATTCCTCGTTGGCCGCTGCGGCAGGGACAATCCCCTCGCAGTAGCGCCCGGCCATGTTGAGGAGCCGGTTGACCAGGTTGCCCAGGTCGTTGCCGAGATCGGTGCGGTAGCGGATTTTGAATTGTTCCTCGGAGAAATCGCTGTCCTGCCCGACATTCATCTCGCGGATGACGTAGTAGCGGAAGGTGTCGGCGCCGTAGATTTTGGCGAGGTCGAGGGAATTGGTGGCGTTGCCGGAGCTTTTGGAGGCCTTGCTGCCGCTGATGGTCCACCAGCCGTGGACGATGAGTTGCTTGGGCAGTTCGAGACCGCAGGCGTGGAGCATGCAGGGCCAGTAAACGGAGTGGGGCGGCACCAGAATGTCTTTGCCGATCACGTGGGCGTCGGCAGGCCAGTGGCCGAGGTCGGCGACCGCGGAGTAATAATTAACCAGTGCGTCGAACCAGACGTAGGTGACGAAGTCGGGGTCGAACGGCAGCTCAATGCCCCAGCTCAGGCGTTCCTTCGGGCGGGAGATGCAGAGATCGTTGATCGGTTCCTTGAGAAATTCGACCACCTGTTTCTGGCGGAACTTGGGAAAAATCCAGTCGGGATTTTTTTCGAGAAACTCAACCAGCCACTCCTGATACTGGCTGAGGCGGAAGAAGTAGTTGTTTTCGACGATGGTGCTGACCTCGCCGAAAATTTCGGGCCAGGAGCCATCCTCGTTCTTGTCCTTTTCCTGGACGAACTGTTCCTGGCGCACGCTGTAGAAGCCTGTGTACTCGGCCTTGTAGATCAGCCCCTGATCGTAGAGCTGCTGAAGCAGGCGTTGCACGACCGCCTTGTGGCGCGGCTGGGTGGTGCGGATGAAATCGTCGTTGGAGATTTCGAGATTGCCCAGCAATTGCTGGAAGAGCGCCGCCACCTCGTCGCAGGCCTGCTGCGGCGGGATGCCGCGCTGCTGGGCGGTTTGCTGGACCTTTTGTCCGTGCTCGTCGAGTCCGGTGAGGAAGTAAACCGGACGCCCCTGCATTCGATGAAAACGCGAGATGACGTCGGTCAGGACTTTTTCATAAGCGTGACCGAGGTGCGGGGCGCCATTGGCGTAATCGATTGCGGTGGTGATGTAGAACGGTTTGGCCATGATTTTGCAGGCGGAGGAGCGTGGAAAAAAGCGCGGACGGCGCAAGCGCAGGTTCGCGGAGGAAATTGGGCGGAAAAACGCTCAGCGGGAGCCGGCGATTTTTTCGAGCAGGATCTCGTAGGCGGTGATGCCGCGTTCGATCATGGCGATCTCGAAATTTTCGTTGGGCGCGTGGAGATTGGAGTCCGGTGTGAAGAGCCCGATCATCAGGGAGTCGAGTCCGGTGACGCGCTTGATGTCGCCGATGATCGGCACGCTGCCGCCCTCGCGGAGGAAAAGCGGCGGACGGCCAAAGGCGGTGGTGACGGCCTCGACGGTGGCGGCGAAGGCGCGGGCCAGCACGGGGTTTTGATCGGCGGGTGTGTTGGGTTTGCCCGGAGGGCAGACGTGGTAGGCGTTGTTGCCCTGGCTGACCCGGATGTCGACCTTGACGCCCTTGGGGGCGCGGGCGCGAATCGCGGAGGAAATTTTTTCCAGGATGTTTTGCGCGTCCTGTCCGGGGACGAGTCGGCAGGTGACCTTGGCAAAGACCTCGCTGGGGATGACCGTCTTGGAACCCTCGGCCTGGTAGCCGCCGCCGATGCCGTTGAACTCCAGGGTTGGCCCGTAGCGGGTGGCTTCGATCGGGGTGTATCCCGGTTGCTGATACAGGGAGTCAACCTGAAGAAATTCGCGGTAGGACTGTTCGGTGAGGGGGAGTTTTTTCAGCTCCTCGCTTTCCCATTGCTCGGGGCGGGCGACGCCATCGTAGAAGCCCGGGATGTTGACGGAGCCGTCGGGATTGTGGAGGGAGGCGCAAATTTCGGCGAGCGCCTGAATGGGATTGTAAACCGCTCCCCCGTGGAGGCCGGAATGGAGATCCACGCGGGGACCCTTGAGGCGGATTTCAAAACCGGCGATGCCGCGCAGGCCGGTGGTGACGACGATTTGGTCGGTGCTCGGGCTGCCGGTGTCGGAGAGCAGGACAAAGTCGGCCTCGCTCAGCTCGTCGCGATATTTTTCCAGAAAAGGCTCGAAGCTCGGGCTGCCGATTTCCTCCTCGCCCTCAAGCAGGAAGGTGATGCGGAGCGGCAGGTCGGGCCGGCGTTGGAGCAATTTTGCGACGGCGAGGATGCCGACCGTGTGCGGCCCCTTGTTGTCGGCGGCACCGCGGCCGTAGATGCGTCCGTCGCGCACCTCGGGTTCGAAGGGAGGCGATTGCCAGAGTGCCAGCGGGTCGGCGGGCTGGACATCGTAGTGACCGTAGATGATGACGTGGGGCCATTCGGCGGGGCCGGTGCGGCGGGCGAGCACAATCGGGTGCAGGTCGGTTTTGACCACTTCAACTGCGAGGCCCGCCTCTTGGAGGAGGTTGGCGACGTATTGTTGGGCGCCCAGCATGCCTTGTTTGAAGGCCGGGTCGGTGGAGACGCTGGGAAAGCGCACGTAATCGGAAATGACGCGAATTGGATCCATGCCGCGAGACTAGGCATCGGCGGCAGGGGGAAAAGCCGGAAAGCGGAAAATTTCAGCAGGCTGGATGTTCGAGCTTGCCGATGCGTCGGGAGTGGCGTCCGCCCTCGAAGGGGGTGCGGAGGAAAATTTCGAGATACTTTGCGGCCATTTCGGGCGTGGTATATTTTTGCCCGAAGCAAATGATGTTGGCGTCGTTGTGGCGGCGGGAAAATTCGGCGGCGTCCTCGTTGGCGACGAGGGCGGCGCGGATGCCGGGGACCTTGTTGGCGGCGATGGAGATGCCGATGCCGGTGGAGCAGACCAGGACGCCAAATTGCGCCGCGCCGGAGGAAATGTCGGCGGCGACTGCTTGGGCGAAGTCGGGATAATCGACGGAGGCCTCGTTGGCGGGTCCGCGGTCGATCAGCTCATGGCCTTGGGCTTGGAGGGCGGTGATGAGGGCGGTGCGGAGACGAAAGCCGGCGTGATCGCTGCCAAGGGAAATTTTCATAAACGGGAAAGGAAAAAGGGCGCGGAGGAAATTCAGGCGGATGCCACCTGTTGGCGGAGAACGGCGAGGAGCGAGGGGATGGCTTCGACCATGCTGTCGCGGCAGGCCTCGTATTCGGCGAGGCCCATGCCGTAGGGATCGGGAATCTCGCGGGAGATGTTTTCGGGGAGGAAATCGCGCATGAGGTTCACCATGCTGGGGCGGTGGGGAAAATGTTGCTGGAGGGCGCGCAGGTGCTGGCTGGTCATGGCAAATACCGCGCGGGCATGAGTGACCAGGTCTGGCGTGACGGGCTGGCTGTGATGGGAGGAGAGGTCGATGCCGACATTTTTCAAGGCGCGGACGGCGTTGGCGGATGCGGGTTGTCCGGCGGCGGCGGCGAGTCCGGCGGAGCGGACGGAAAAATCGCGAAGCGGGGCGGATTCGACTTGAAGAGCGTGGCGGAAAAGGGCCTCGGCCATCGGGCTCCGGCAGGTGTTGCCGGTGCAGACAAAGAGGATGTATGGCGGGCGAGCGAGGGTTTCCATCCGGCAAAGGATTAACGTCGAAAAGCTGTCATGTTCTCTACGATTTGTAAAGCGGCAAGGATGTCGTAGCCGCGCTGCAGAACGATGTCGGTGCCAGGATTTTCCTCTGGGGCGGACTGGTCGGAGACGGAGCGGTCGCGGGGTGTTTTATGGCGAAGCAGGGATTCCGGTGGTGCGCCGCGTTCGAGCCATTGCCAAGCGAGCAGGTCATTTTCGGGGGAAACTTCGACCCGGATTTGCGGAATGACCCCGATGCCGACGTGGGAGCCGGGTTGCGTTTCGGGTTGGATTTCCCCGGAGACGCACCACCAGCCCGGTTGTTTTTCGATTGGTTGATAGCTGGCGGTCTGTCCGGCGGAGGCGGTGCCGATGAGAATGATTTTCCCCCGCGCCTGAAGGTCGGCGAGCACGGATTCGATTGGCCCGGCGGTCTTGTGATTTACGAGAACGACGATGCGTCCGGGGGTGCTTTCAGCGCTGGCGAAGCTGGCTGCTGGCAGCGGGTAGTTGCCAAGTGCTTTCAGCCGGGGAATGGTGCCGAAAATTTGGAAGGAAAAATTAAGGCAGTCGATGGTTTGCTCCGGGCCGGTTTGCAGGTAGCGCAGGTCAACGATCAGCATGCGGGGCTGGGTGGCGGGGGCGGGTAGGGCGGAGGAAATTTGGTAAAAGCGCCAGTAGGCGACGTTGCCGGAAAGAGTGACTTGAAAAGGTTTTTTCTCCGCGGTGGCCGGGGTGGGGACGATGGGGGGTGTTTGCAGAATGCGTCCGGGGTAAAGGGCGGCGAGGCCGGCGAGGATGATGTCGTCGGTGGATTTTTCCCGTAATCCGGGGTAAAGTGTCGTAGCCGCGCTAGGGGCGGCGTGGCCGACAAGGAAAATTGAGAGGAGAAGGAGGCGCTTTCTCATGGCGGAGGAAAATGTGAATTAGGCCGGGGAAAGGCAAAATTGGAAACCAAAAAAGCCGGGGCTGCTGGTAATCCATTGGGAGGAGCTTTCGCGGGGATTTTGTTGGGCCGGGTTCGCATTGTCGCGTAGAAAACGCGCAAGCCATGGCGATTTGCGCGGAGGGAAAGGAATTCCTGCGAAGAGGCGCGGTTAGTGCGGAGACTGCGCGTCGCGTTGCAACTGGCGGGCCCCGATGTCGCGGCGGAAATGGCGTCCGGCGAATTGAATTTCCTCCGCGAGCTGGTAGGCGCGCTGGAGGGCGGTGGCGAGGGACGGCCCGCGGGCGACTGCGCCGATGACGCGTCCGCCGCTGGTGTAGAGCTGCCCGTCCTCGGCGCGCCGGGTGCCGGAGTGGAGAATCTGGCTGTTTTCCGGCAAAGTGGCGGGGAGGGAAATCCGGTCGTTTTTCCTAATTTCTCCGGGATAGCCCGCAGCGGTCAGCACGACGATGGCGGCGGAGCCGGAGTGGAAGCGAATGTCCTTGGGCAACGGTTTCCCTTGGGCACAGGCGTACATGAGTGCGACCGGGTCGGTGGCGAGCAAAGGCAGGAGGATTTGGCATTCGGGATCGCCGAACCGCACATTGAACTCGACCACCTTTGGCCCGTCGCGGGTGACCATGATGCCGATGTAGAGCGTGCCACGGTAGGTGATGCCGTCGGCGGCGAGACCTTGCAGCGTCGGTTCGACGATTTCTTGAATGACGCGCTGTTCGATCGCGGGTGTGACGACGGAAGCGGGCGCGTAGGCGCCCATGCCGCCGGTGTTGGGGCCGGTGTCGTTGTCGCCGATCCGCTTGTGGTCCTGGCTGGGCGGCAGCATCAGGTAGTCGGTGCCGGAGACCATGAGCATGATGGAGGCTTCCTCGCCGTCCATGAAATCCTCGATGAGAATTTCCTCGCTGCTGGAGCCGAAGCGGCGGTTTTCCAGCATGTCGCGCACGGTTTGCTCCGCTTCTGCGAGGGAGGAGGCGATGACCACGCCCTTGCCGGCGGCGAGACCGCTGGCCTTGATGACGATGGGAAACGAGCGGGTTTGCAGGTAGTCGATCGCCGGTTGGGCGGCGGTGAATTTTTCTCCCGCGGCGGTGGGAATTTTTTTCCGGAGGAGGAAATCCTTGGTGAAGGTTTTGCTGGCTTCGAGTTGTGCGGCGTCTTTGCGCGGACCGTAGGCGGGGATGCCCGCGGCTTCCAGTGCATCGACTACGCCCAGCGCGAGCGGCACCTCGGGGCCGACGATGACAAAGTTGGTGCCAAGCTTTTGGGCGAGGGTGACGGTGGCGGGCACATCCTCGACATTGAGCGGGTGGCAGGTGGTTTCGGTGGCCATGCCGCCGTTGCCCGGAGCGACGGCGATAGAGGCGACCAGCGGGCTGGCCTGACAGGCGTGGAGAAGGGCGTGTTCACGGCCACCAGAGCCGATAATGAGCACATTGAGAGGAGGCACCGACGTCATGACCTGCACTTGAAAGCACGGTGGGAGTGTTGGAAAGGCAAAAGTGTGAATGAAAAAACATTGCGTCAATTGCTTCACCAATACAAGGAAGCAGAACAACCCCCCTTTCACCCCATGACAATTTCCTCTGCCCGGAAAAAATCAGCGCCCACGCTGCGCTCCCGTTTTTTGGGCGCTTGGTGGGGGTTGTTTATTGGTGATGCCATCGGTCTGCCCACGGATGGCTATTTTAACATCGAGCTGTTGAAGCGGGACTACGGCTTGATCCATTCCTACCGCCGGTTGAAGGAGCCGCATCCGAACAGCGACATGACGCGGGTGCAGTTTCGTCCGACCGGGGAGTTGGACAACATTGTGCACCATCGGCAGGAGTTGTGGCAGACGCCGGGCACGCATTACCATCACGGACTGGAGCCGGGTGACATCACGTTGCCCGCGGTGCTGGCGAAGTTGCTGGCGGAGGTGTTGTGGGAGTCCGGCGGCGAGTATGCGCACGAGCGCTATGTGGAGTGTTATCTGGCTTTGATGCGTGACCCGCAGGGACACCGGGACACCTACATCGCCAGCGCGCACCGGAAATTTTTTCGCAATCTTGGACAGGGCGTGCCGCTGGCTCGCTGCGGGGAAACGGATTCGCACATTGCCGGCTTGCTGGAGGTTGCGCCCTTGTTGCTGGTGTATTGTGGGATCATTCCGCAGGTCGGGCGGGTGGTGCGGCAGCAGATCGGCTTGCTGCGCCCGAACGGTTCGCTGGCGTATTGCGCGGATTTGTTGGGCGAGCTGCTCTTTTTGCTTGGCGAAGGGTTTTCCTTGGAGGACGCAATCTACCAGAAGCTCGGGCATCTGCGGCATCCGTTTTTGGCATATCCCTATCACCGTTGGATTGCCCATCAGGATGACGTGACGGTGGCGACGCAGCACTTGGGGCAGGGGCCGTTGGCGGACGATGCGATCCCCTTGGTGTTTTATCTGGCGCTCAAGTATGCGGACGATTTTGAAAAGGCGTTGGAAATGAACGCGATGTTGGGCGGAGATGCCTGTCACCGCGGCGCGTTGATCGGAATGCTGCTGGGCGCGCAGAACGGGTGCGAAGGAATTCCGGACTATTTGCCGAAAGGCTTGAAGAATTTCGCAACGCTGGATCGGTTGGGCGATCAAATGTGGGACATGTGGCACCACAACCGAGAAACGCGGTGAAACGGCTGAATCTAAACCGCTAAAAAACCGCAGGATGCGTAAAATGGAAGACGGGCTGCCTACCCCTAAGCAGCCCGTCTTTTTTTGTCTATCTTATCTCGTTGCTTATTACCCCATCTCCCGTAGGAGAAGCTGTTCAAAGCTTTGTATGGTCGCAGTGATATGAACCGAATCGCCTAGTGCAAGCGAAAAAATGCATTTTTTCACAAAATTTTTCTTAGGAAGTGGATGTTTTTTCTTAACATTTTGTTTTTCAGAAGATTGTGATTAAAAAATTTTTTTCAAAAGAACGGATTTTGAACAAAAAAAGCGTAAAAACTACCTTTTGCAAGTCGAGGGATAGGGGAAATGCTTGGTTTTTCGGGTGGTTTTGGAGGGAAGTTCCTAGGCGGATTCCGTTAGGTTTTCGATGAAAGTGTTGCGGATGACATTTTCCATGCTGAAGAGTCCCTTGCGTTTGTGCATGAGCCAGCGGGCACCAAAGAGGGCGCCGCGGGCGAAGGCACTGCGACTGATGCTTTCGTGGACGAGGCGGACGGTCTGGGTTTTCATGCCAAAGATGACCTCATGGCGGCCGATTACGCCGCCGACACGGATGGAGTTAACGTGTTCCTCGGGATCAAGGCCGAGGTGCTCGGCGATGCGGAGGGCGGTGCCGGATTTTTCCCGTTTGCCGCGAAAATGCTCCTCGACGACCTCAATGTCGGCGGTGGGGAGGATTTTTTTGAGCACTTGGGAGGCGACCATGAGCACGTTGATGCCGAGGGTGATGTTGGGGGAATGAAGGACGGCGGTGCGACGGGCGAGTTTCTGCAGCAGGGCGTTTTCCTCCTCTCCGTAGTGGGAAATGGCACTCACGACCCGGATGTTGTGCCGGATGGCGGTGGCGGCGTAGCCGTGCAGCGCGCTAGAGTCGGAGAAGTCGATGATGACATCGACGGGGTGGTCGCGGAGGAAATTGCGTTTGCGCAGCTCGGCCAGCGGGAGGATTGTGCCGGCTTCTCCTTTGAATCCCAGATGGCGGCTGGCGGATTCCCCCGCGTGTTCGGGGCTGCGGCGCATCACCCAGCGCAGGTCAAAGTCACGGGCCTCCAGGATTTCGGCGGCGGCAAGTTTGCCGGTTTTTCCAAAGCCCATCAGGCCGACGGCGATATTTTTTTTCTTCATCAAGATCCTTTCGTTTGAGTTGCAAGGAGGCGGCCGGCCAAAGCCGCCCATTAGGGGGCAACCCAACTAGACGGGAGAGGAAAACGAAAGAAAAATTTTTGCGCAAAGACAAGCCGGGCGCATTTGCCTTTGAAAATGCAGTGAAACGGGTATGCTTTTGGCGCATGTCCCGACCCGAACGCGCGCATTTTTTGGATTGGAAGAAACCGGTGGCCCCGACCGTGGCGGCGTTTTTAGCCGGGCAGGCGGGCGGCGCGGGCGGTCCGGTGGATTTTCGCGGGCAAGTGGTGATTGTGCCGACCCGCGAGGCTGGGCGGCGGCTGGAGGCGGCGTTGCTGGAGGCGGCGGAGGAGAAGGGTGTGGCGGGATTTTTTTCCCCGCAAATACTGACCCCTGACGCCTGTTTGCAATTGTTGGCGGGCCCGGCGGCGGTGGCGTCGCGGGCGGTTTCTTTGCTGGCGCTGGCGACGGTGTTGCGGGGGATGCCGGCGGCGGAGTTGATGCATTTGCTGCCGCAGTTGCCGGAGCAAAGGAACCGGGAGTGGGCGCTGGCGCTGGCGGAGATGCTGCTGGCTTTGCGGACTACGTTGGGGGACAGTGTGCTTTTTCCTGATTGCGCGGCTGTGGCGAAACTGCCCGGGCATCCGGAGGCCGACCGCTGGCAAAATTTGGCGGAGGTGGAGCGACGTTACCGGTGTTTGCTGGAGCGGCACGGTTGGGTGGATGCCAACGATCATCGGCAGCGGGCGGCCAACAGCCCACTGGGGCCGGGGGAGTGGCGCAAAATCTGGCTGGCTGCGGTATCGGACCCGAATCCCCTGTTGCTGGAGGCGCTGGGGCGGCTGGCCGCGGTGACTGTTACTCCGCTGGTAGCCGCGCCGGAGGCGCTGCGGGACGGTTTTGACGAATGGGGCCGGCCGCGAACGGATTTTTGGCGGAGGGAGGAACTTGAGTGGGAGAATTTTGCGGAGCAGGTGCGGCTGGCCGCGTCCCCGTCCGTTTTGGCGGAGCAGGCGGCGGCGTTGCTGCCCCAAGTGCCTGCGCCGGGCGAATGGGTGAGCATTGGGTTGCTGGATGCGGAATTGGAAAGCGTGGTCGCGGCGGCGGTGCGGACTGCGGGTGGTGCGGCCTATAACCCGGCGGGCATGCCGATGCGCGATCACGGTTGGCTGGTCTGGCTGCGGATGTGGCGGAATTTTTTGGAAAACGACGCGATCCGGCTGGCGGGAGAGCTGTTGCGGTTTCCCGGCATGGCGCGGTTGCTGGCGTCGGATGAATTGTTGCGGGATGTGCTGGAGCAGCTGGACGCGGTGTGCGCAGCGCACCTGCCGGACCGGGTGGCGGATGCCCGGCAGTTTTGCGAAGCGGCGGAGAGGCGTGAGGCACTGGGGCAGGTACTGGCCGGGCTGTCGTGCATGCGGGATGAGTTTTTGGGTGCCGATTGGCCCGGCGCGCTGGCGCGCTGGTTGCCGCGGCTGGCCGGGCGGATGCCGGAGCCGATGGCGGGGAGCGAGATGGTCTGGGATCGGTTGCAGGCGGCGCTGGAGGATTTGCGGTGTGCCGCGCAAATGGAGCCGGAGCTGGATGCGGTCACCGGGCTGGATTTGCTCTTGCGGCAGGTTGGCGGGCAGGCACTGACCCGCGAATGGGGCGAGGGGGAAATACCATTGCTCGGCTGGCTGGAGCTTTTGTGGGACGAGGCGCCGCAAGTGATACTGGCCGGGTTCAATGAAGGGCTGGTGCCGGAGACGGTTACCGCCGATCCCTTTGTCCCCGGTAGCCTGAGGGAAAAGCTCGGGTTGCGGACGAATGAAGACCGGCTGGCGGTGGATGTTTACCAGTTGCGAAAAATCCTGGCGCAACGAGGCGGCGGTGCGGGCCGGGTGGATGTGTTGGTACTGCAAAGCAATGCGCAGGGCGATCCCCTGCGGCCCTCGCGGTTGCTGTTTCAGTGTGCACGGGAAAATTTGCCGGCGCGCGTCCGTTATTTGTTTAGCGAACCGGAGCCGCCACGGGCGGAACCCGGCTGGGCGGCGGGCTGGCGCTGGGTGCCGCCGGCGCGGGAGGAAAAATGGAGGCGCTTATGCGAAAAAATTTCCGTGACCAGTCTGGCGGGCTATCTGGATTGCCCCTTCCGTTTTTACTTGGAGAATGTGCTGGAAATGGAGCCGTTTGACGCGGTTCCGCAGGAAATGGACGCGCTGGTGTTTGGCACGTTGTTGCATGCCGCGCTGGAGGCGTTTGGGCAGGAGGAAGCGCTGCGCGACAGCGAGGACGAGGAGGCGATACAGCTGTTTTTGGAGGACCAGCTGGCCGCGCGGGTACGGAAGCTATACGGACCGGAGCAACCGCTGGCGGTGCTGGTGCAGGCGGAGTCGGCGGGCAACCGGCTGCGGACTTTTGCCCGCGAGCAAGTCCGGCTGCGGCGGGAAGGC
>CALNBE010000125.1 GCA_937874455.1 uncultured Opitutia bacterium
ACTCACGCAGGATTTCCGCCACCGGCTTGCCACTATTCCCCTCGGATAAGATCCGCAGGATTTGTTCTTCACTGTATCGCTTTTTCATCGTCTTAGGTCCCGTTATTTCTCCCCAAGACTCTCATTCAACCTTTTACAGTTTCAGGGGAGCAGGTCAATTTTCGCAAGATTTAATCGCAAGCAGCCTATTTTCAAAAACTTAAAGTGGCGGAGAGGGAGGGATTCGAACCCCCGGTGGGTTGCCCCACACCTGATTTCGAGTCAGGCACAATCGGCCACTCTGTCACCTCTCCCTTGTGCGGTTCACAAGATGGTGGTCGCGACAGGACTCGAACCTGTGACCCCTACAATGTGAATGTAGTGCTCTAACCAACTGAGCTACGCGACCAAAAATTGAAAGGCCGCACACATTGTAAGCGGGATTGTTTCTGGCAAGTAACTTTTTCAGGAAAAACCGTTGCTCCGAAAAATTTCCCCTCAATCCTCCGCCGCAACCTGATACAACCAATGAACACAGCTTCTCCCAATCCCCAGCCGCCGGTTTTCGTGACCACCACCTTTGAATTTTCCGGCTTCGAAATCGTGGAATACAAGGGGATGGTGCGCGGCATCGTGGTGCGCTCCCCAACCATCGCCCAAGGTTTCCTCGGCGGCTTGAAAAATGTGATCGGCGGAAAAATCGGCGCCTACACCGAGATGTGCGAGCAGGCCCGCGAACAGGCGTTCCAATCCATGGTCGCCCATGCGGCGGAAATGGGCGCCAACGCCATCATCGGCGTCCGCTACGACGGTTCTGACTGCGCGCAAAATTCCACCGAGGTGCTTTGCTACGGCACGGCGGTGGTCATCACCAAAAAACAATCCCCCGCCGCATGATTCCTGTGCCGGAGGAACATTTTCAACTGCTCAAACGCGATCCTTCCGGGGCGCGCCGGGGGCGGCTACATACGCGCCATGGCAGCATCGAGACGCCGGTTTTCATGCCGGTGGGCACCCAGGGAACGGTCAAGGCGCTCACGCCGCAGCAGGTCAAAGAAACCGGCGCACAAATCATCCTGGGCAACACCTACCACCTCAATTTGCGCCCCGGCCCCGATGTGGTCCGCACCCTGGGAGGTCTGCACAAGTTCATGGACTGGGACGGCCCGATCCTCACCGACTCCGGCGGTTTCCAAGTGTTTTCCCTCGCCAAGCTCCGCAAGGTCACCGACGAGGGCATCACCTTCCAGTCCCACCTCGACGGGGCCACCGTACAGCTCGACCCCCGGCGTTGCCTAGAGATTCAGGATGCCCTGGGATCCGACATTGCCATGGTGCTCGACGAATGCCCGCCATGGCCGTGCGAGCGCGCCGACTGCGAAACTTCCCTGCAACGCACCCTCCGCTGGGCTCGGGAATTTCTCGGACACGCCCATGACACGGGGTTCCTCTCCCGCAGGCACCATGTCTTCGGCATCGTGCAGGGATCCATCTTCGACGATTTGCGCCGCGACTGCGCCCAGGCGCTCGCCGCGATGGATTTCCCTGGCTACGCCATCGGCGGCGTCAGCGTCGGCGAGCCCGAGCCGGAAATGCTCCAGCAGGTCGCCGCCAGCACACCGCATCTCCCGGTCTTCAAACCGCGCTACGTGATGGGTGTCGGCACCCCGCCGCAATTGCTGCAAATGATCGCCCTCGGCGCCGACATGTTCGACTGCGTGATGCCCACCCGCCTCGCCCGCCACGGCTCTGTGTTCACGCCCGACGGCTTGCTCAATATTAAAAACGAGCGCTTCCGCTTGGACGAGCGTCCGCTGGTCGGGGGGCTGGACAACTACACTTGCCGCCGCTTCAGCCGCGCTTATCTGCGCCACCTCTACACCGCGCAGGAAATGCTCTCCTCCACGCTGCTCTCCATCCACAACATCCATTTCTTTCAGGATTTGATGCGCCAAGCCCGCGAGCACATCGAGGCGGGCGACTTCGGCCCGTGGTCAAAATCCTGGATCGAGCGCTATCGCGCGGGAGAAAACGCCGACAGCGCTCCTAATGAATAACCGGCCCAGCATAATTTTTCCTTCCAAAAACACATTGCTTCGCCCCACACTTTAACCTTGGAATCGCACCGTGAAATCTGAACTCGCTTCCCGTTGTCTGGCAGAACTTGCCTCCGCCCCATCCACGCTCGCCGACAAATTTGTCGTCGCTGGTTTCGATGGCTTCATCGACATCATCGTCCACCCCGTGGACCAGCGCCGCAGTCAGGGGGATGACTTCACTCCCATGG
>CALNBE010000126.1 GCA_937874455.1 uncultured Opitutia bacterium
CCACTGACGGTGGTGGAGGTGTTGAGCAGTGCGATGGGCGGGAACCGGACGACTAGTTGGTGTGCCAGCCGGGTGAATTTTTCGGGGAACGAGCGAGTGGGGACGGAGATGCACTATAGCGAGCACCCACAATTCAACAGCCTGCAAGTCGTCCGGGATCGCCCTAACGGATTGAGGCAGGTGCGAACGTACGCGGGGAGCGAGTTGAGTACGGTATATGATTCCTTTGAGGAAAAAATCTATGGCTTTCTTGATGTGTACAATGGGGGAGCACGGCTTTCACGGAGTTGCCTTTGGGGCAACAAGCCTGTGGCCGATTCGGTGGGCTACCAATACCTTGCTGGAAACCATGGTCGTCAGGCGGTCACCCGGATTGGAGCGGGAATCTTTTTCCCGACAAATGCCAGCGGGCCTTTCGTGATCGAGGGGATATCTCCCGACGGGCCGGCGGCTCAGGCGGGATTGCTTCCCGGCGACACAGTGCTGGCGATTGGCGGGAAGATGCTGACGGCGTTGGACGATGTCCACGCATACGTGCGACTGCTGCAAGGGGCGGAAGGGACGGCGGTGGAAATCCAGTTTCTCCGGGACGGGGAAAATGCGCCGCGTACAGTGACGGTGACACGCGGCCCTTTCCGCATGGTGCAACTGGAGCCGGCGGCGGAGTAAAAAACGGCCTCAGTCGGCGGAGGAAATTTTGATTTGGCGACCGTCGCGGAGGAAAATCGTGGCGGCAACACGTGGCGGGTCGGGTTGTAAAATGTGCAGCTCGAAGCCAGCGTGTTGCTCGCCCCAGCGGTGCGGGATGCTTTGGGCAGGTTTCTGGTCTGCGGAGTAGGTGACTGATTCGACTTGGGAGAGAAGTTTCTCCGGGCCGCGGAGGAAAATGATCCACTCGCTGGATTTGGCGCCGGCGGGCTGATGCGGGTGGCGCTGAATTTGCACAGTGAGATTTTCGCCAGGAGCGTTTTCCGTTGCGAAGGCGTGGCCGGGAATTTTCAGCACTTCCTGTGGCTGGGTGTTGTATTGAAATTCCTTGAGGCGATGCGGGCCGGTGGGAAATATTCCGCGTCCCGTGTGGCTGGGTGTGGCGGGCAAGCGATAGATGGAAACGCGACTGAAAGGGTCGGCGGGATTATCCGGCTCGGCGACAAAATCGGGATTGAGGTAAAAGGCGCGCCGTTGCTCAACCGGGCCAGTGACGTGAAAATCCACCTCCCATTTTCCTTCGCCCCAGTAGCGAATGTCTTGGGTAAGTCCGAGCGGATCGTTGGCGGTGAGCGCGCGGGAGAGTGTCTCGCGGGAGCCGTTTTTGAAAAGCAGCTCGGCGGTGACGGTGGTGAGCTGGGGCAAAGGAAATTCGACGCCGAAGTTGGCGTAGCCCCGGGCATCGCGCCAAGAGACTCGTTCGCTGTGATCGGTGGTGCGGTAGGTGACTTCTTGAATGTCGCGCAGCTTGGATTCCCAGCCGACGAGGGCGAGGACTGGGGTGGTTTTTCCCTCCGCTTGCACGGTGCGCCAGCGGTGGATTTGCAAAGGAAGTGCTGGGCGCGCGGTGGCGGCACGGGCCTCGTTTTCGAGGATTAGTTGTGTGCCGTCGGTGAGGGCGATGTTGGCGCAAATGGTGTTTGGTTCGCGGAGTAAAACATGGGAAGTCTGGCCGGGTTTTCCTTCGAGATTCCAAGGCTTGGCGGTGCCGCTGCGTCCAGTCAGCGTGTATTGAACGGTGCTGGTAGGAGAAATTTCCTCCGCGCTTCCTGCGATGGAAAGTTCGGCGAGCCATTGCGGGGCGTTGGAGGAATCGTAGCCCCAGAAGATTTCGCGGACGCGCAATTTTTTGTCCGGCTGATCCCCTTGGTTTTTTCCGGGAACGGCGCTGCGGCGAACAATTTCCTCCAAGCCGTCGGCGAAAAGAATGCGGGCTTCGAGTTCGGTGCCGGGATCAATGGCGGCATCGATGGCAGTCTGTCCGCCCCAGAAGAGAAGTCCGCTATCGATGGTGACGCGCTCCCGGCGCTCGCGGAGGAAATAGCGGTAATCGGCGGCGACGATCTTGGCGAGGTCGGCCTCGGTGCCGATGGGTCGGGCGGAGAAACTGTGGGAAAATTCGGTGAAAGTGTGATTGCGAATATCGGGTTCCTCCGAGACGGCGAGTGCGAGGCCGAGCGCATCGTTGGCGGCGGAGACTGGAGTGTGCGGAAGGCTGAGTGTGCGCTCGATTCCTCCGGCTGTGCGGTAGCGGACATCGACCGTGCGTGGGCCGCCGGAGTGGAGTGTCCAAGCGAAGCCTTGGGCGGAGTTGTTGGCGGCGGGATGCCAAGCGTCGTCGTCTTTTACTCCGCGAAAAAAAACATCGCGCAGGCCAGCAACTTCGTTCCGATCACCAATCAGTTTCCAAGTTGTGACCCATAGCGGCTGTCCATTAACACGGCCATAATAACGGTCTGTGGCGAGTAATTCGATGCGTTCGGGGTGGAGGAATTTGGATTTGGGGCCAAGCTCGATCCAGCGTTCGGTGGAAACAGAAGGGCGTCCATCGTTGAAGTGGATGGTGGCCTTGGCGCGAAAGTCGCGGTGGCTGCTGCCGGTGGTGTAGAAGTCGCGATAGACTTGTCCCTCGTCGCGCACCGGCATGGCGAGCCAAGGGTCGAGCTCGTAGGTGACTTTTTGGATGGCTAGATCCCAGGCGCGTGGGCGGTCGAGGGTGAGCGTCCAGCCGTAGAGAGTGTTGCCTTGGGCGTCGGTGCTCATTTCGCGGGCTTCGACCTCGATGAAGGGAAAATCGCGCACGGGATGATCCAGGACGGGTTGGTAAGCCAGGCGCTTAATGCCGCCGTCCTTGTAATGAATTTCCGCCGCGATCGGGTGAGGTGCGTCGGTGAGGCCGATGGAGCGCTCTGTTTCGGGAGTGCCGTTGAATCCGCCAAGATGCTGGTGAGGATTGCGAAGGTTCATTTTGCCGACATTCCAGCGGACTTCTCGAACGCTACCCTGATCGTGGAGCGGAAGGTCAAGCGTGGCTTCCCACCAAAAGAGCGGGCGGCCATCGGCGAGTTTGCCGTGATAGGTGTTTTTGAAAACGACCTCGGCGGTGCGAGAATCGACATTGGGGTTGGGGCCGGGAATGCTTCCTTCGAGGTGGCGGCGGGAGCCATCGGCGAGGGTGGCGGTGCCTTGCAAGCGAAGCGGGTTGGCGGCGGTGGCTCCGATTAACCGGAAGTGATTGGAGGCGTCGTCGGTGACAAACGAGCGGGCTTGGTTTTGCTCGTCGGTCCAGCGCCATTCGATGCTTGTGACTTGGGCAAGCGCGGCGCGTTGACCGCCGAGAGTGGCGGAGAAGACGTAGCGGTGGCGGCGGGAGGATTCGTCGTAGCCGACGAGATCGGAGAAGCCTTTGGGCGCGAGGGTGGCGAGATCGGGCGGCGCGAGACGGGGTTTTCCATCGGGGCCGGTTTCGATTTTTTCCTCCACGTCGAGAAGGGTGACGGCCCAGTTGCAGAAGACCTCGCCGTCGGCGGTGACGCGGATCTCGTCGAACAAATCGTAGTGAATCCAGCAATAGCCGCGGTCGCCCCAGCGGGTGCCCCAGGAATTTTGAACGAGGAAGGCGGATTTGCGGTCATCGTAGCCGACGATCGCCATGGCATGCTTGCCGTGAGGCTGGTTGGCTTCCTTTGCGGAAAAGTTCGGTGGTGTAGGGGGAGAATTTGCCGGAGAAGAAGGTCGGGTTGACGTGGGCGCCGAAGATGACGATCTGGCGGCGTTGGAGGGCGCGGCGAATGTCTTTACCGGAGCGGAGTAAACGCCCGTCCTGAACGGGGTAGAGCTTGGCCTCTTCTAGTGCGGCGGGAGAAGGTGCGCCGAGGAAATCGCCGGGACGGTAGGGGGCCGTGGCGAGAGTGGCGGCGCCTTTTTCGTGCATGAGCCGGATGGCGTCGATGAAGACGGAACCCTCGTCCTTGCCCTGATTGATCTGGTTGTAAACGAAGCGCGGGGAAAAAATCCGGTCGGGCGTGCGCGGGTAGCGCCAACCCTGGTCGCGGGCTTCGAGGTAGGTTTTGCCGACGTAGGCGATGGCCCAAGCGGTGCAGTCATTCATCTTTTGTTCGCCGGGCGGCGGTAGCCAGGGGCGTAGATCGACGACACTTTCCTCCACCAGCGGGATGGAGTCGGGGGAAATTTTTTCGAGCGAAGAGAGCGCGGCGGCACTTGGAGCGACGCTGCCGGTTTGGGCGGAGGAAATCGCGGAGCCGAGGAGAAAAACGAGCAGCGTGAGGGAGATGGAGCGCATGGCAGTCAGGACGTTTGTTCTAGAGGCAAGAGATCGGGCGGGACGGCTTGGGCGGTAAAGCGGCGCGGGTGGTTTTTCCTGAAATATGGCAGGAGAAGCGGGAGCATGATGAGGATGATTAGGATTTTAATCCATGTTCCGAAAAGACCCAGCAGAGCGGTGCCGGCGACAATTAGGGCGATGGCCATCACGCCAAAGCCGAAGGTGCAGGCGAGGATGTTGATCGCGTATTGGGCGGGGGAAATGCCTCCGGTGAAAGTGGCCTTGGGATTGGCCGTTGTGTAGTTGGATGCGGCAGCGGTAGCGGTGCCGATCCATGCGGGTGGGAGAGAGGCGAAGCGGGATGTTGGTGATGCTGGCAAAGGGATATTCGCAGGGCGGCACCCCGTCCGCTTTTCCGCAAAACGTGGAGGGTGTGAGGTGCCAGCAGGTTTCCTTTTCGAGGATGCTGGTGCGGACAAGGTGCAGTGGCGGTGGCACGGTTGTTGGGCGCGGTTGCGTGGATTAGTTTGCGGTGCGTCGGGCTGGGTACTGGCGGATGATTTTTTCGGCTTCGGGAGTGACGGGAATTTTCCATTCTTGGGCGAGCCGGTGGGCGAATTCCCAGTCGCGGATGTTAACGCTTCGTCCATCAGCGCATTCGATTTTGGGGTATTGACGGATGATGCCGCGCCCACTGCGGATTTCGAGCGAGTCGAGGCGGACGACTTCGGAGCGGTCAAAGGTGCGGAAGTAAAAGCCGTGAGTGCGAATCTGGGCAGAGTCGCTTGTGGCGTAGAGGCGAAAGGAGGCAGTGCTCCAAGTGATCGCTCCGGCGATGAGGGCGAGGATGAGGCAGACTGAGAGATAAAGGCCGTTGAGTGCGGAGTCTTTTCCTCGGGCGAGCGCGGCACCGATCAGGGCGGTGGCGGCGAGAATGCCGGGGACAATCAAGGTGTCGGTGGTATGCGCGACGACGATGGAAAACGGGGCGGTTTGCCAAGATTCCCAGAGAATACTGGAAGGGAGCCAGTCGAGTTGGAAAAACGAAATCAGCCCTAGAGCGATCGGCCAAATAAGTAGGCGAAGGTCGCACCAGCGGGAGTTTTTCAGGGCGCGGAGGAAATGCATTGGCGGAGGGAAATCGGCTCAGGTAGCAAGCGTGGCGGCTGGGCGGATTTTTCTCCACGTACTCCAAGGGAAAAAATAGACCGCATAAACCACGGCGTAGATCAGGAAAGCCGGGGCGCCGGAGGAGCTGGCACCGGCGAAGAAAAAAATGAGCAGGTGGAGGCGGATGACATTTTTGTAGGGCGCGCTGAGACTGTTTTCGAGCTTCTCCGAAGTGGTGGTGCCGGAGAATAATTTCCTCCGCTCGGCGACCAGCGCGAGCGGGATGAACCACCAGCCCGTTTTGATGACTTGCCCGTAGTCGGCGAGGGACGGCACGGGTTCTCCCTGCGGGGATTCGCCGCCGTGGATGGGGAAAAACAAGTTGAGGAAAATGGAGTGTCCCCAGTGAAATCCGCCGAAGTGGACGGTGAAGAAGGCGAGGAGGAAAACTCCGCCGAACAAGGCTAGGACGGGCGCGGCGGCACGGGCTTTCCCTGCGGGAATTTCCTTTGCCAGTGCGTTGGTGCCGCTGAGCACCATGCGAACGATGGTCAGTACAATGGTCAGATAGCCGATGGTGAGACTGGAGAGCCAGAGGCTCCAGACCAGCCCGGTGGTGTCCCATCCGGTGAGGGCGGCAGCCACGAGTCCGAGGGCGAAGGCGAGCAGTTCGGGCCAGAAGCGGCGGGAGTGCGAAGGCATGGGTGTTGGCGAAGTTGTTTTTAGGAGAAAATGCTCAAAAAGGCGGGGATGTGGCAACCGGTTTGGCCCTTTTGCCAGACGGGGCGGATGTGAAAGACCGAGCACGGCACAGGTCTTCCAGCAAAGTGGTGCGCCATGCTTTTTGCGGACCCCAAATGAAAAGATTTCGCATGACAGACGGAGGGCGAGTCGTTGTCTGGCTGGGCGGGTTGGAGGGAATGGTGAATTTCCTCCGCTTATTTTCCTCCCCGGCGGATGCCCTGGAGGATTTGCGCGGCCTGGGGATCGCCGGCGGCACGGGCTTTTTCGAGCCAGAGTTCGGCTTGTTTCAGGTCGCGCGGGACATGCTGGCCCTGGAAATAAATTCCTCCGAGCAGACGCATGGCGGGCCAGTCGCCCATTTCGGCGGCCCGTTTGTATTCGGCAATTCCTTTGGCGACATCCTTGGGGAATCCCGCCTGGCCGTTGAGATACCATTCGGCGCGGAAGCGGATGGCTTCAGGATTGTTTTTCTCCGCGGCGCGGCCGACCAAGTCGATGATTTCCTTTTCGTATTCGGCGCGGGCTTCGGGTGTGAGTTGGGAGCGATGTTGGAGTGTGGCGAAATGCACGCGAACCAGCCCCATCATTGCGGCGGGGTGCCCCGTGTCAGAGGCCAGTCTGTAGGCGATGGAGGCGTGGAGGATGCGCTCGTCGATGTCTTTGCCGAGTTTCCCCTGCTCGTAGGCGAGGCCATCCTGATAGAGTGCCTCGGGGTTGGCAGCGCGGATGGGAGCGTTGGCGACACCGGCGGCGGCGACTCGCACCGGCAGGGCGGCGGGCGAAGGGATTTTTTCGGCGCTGTGGAGCCAGACGAGGCGGGAGCCGATTTCGGCGAGCCAAGAGTTGCGATGTCGCACGAGCTGGGTGACGGGCTCGTCCGAGACGTAGTGGCGCGACCAATTTTTCCCATCGGGGCTGGTGAGGATGCTGTCGTTGGTGGTGACAGCGAGTTGGGTCGCATCGGCAAAGAAACTGAGCAAGCCGGGATTTTTTTGCGTCACCGGATTTTTGTCGCGCGGGGCAACGAGGACGGACTGCCAGTTGACGCCATCGGCGGAACGGTAGAGCGCGGAGGTGCTGTAATCGAAAGTGCTGCCGACCAGCCAAAAGGCATCGCGGGCGGCGGCGAGCTGGCGGAGATGGACCGCCTGCCAGCCAGCCCAGCGCCAGGTTTGGCCGTCGTCGGTGGAGAGGAAAATTTCCTTTGGGGAGGCGGCGAGAACGATGCCTGGC
>CALNBE010000127.1 GCA_937874455.1 uncultured Opitutia bacterium
GACAGTCAGGCCGAGGCGCGGCCATTGCGCGGCACGCCCGCCACCGCCAGCAGCCACGGAAAAACCCGCACCCACCGTTTTCCACCGCGCCAGTGCTGCGGCAGAGTCGTCTCGCCATGCGCCCGATCCAGCCGCTCCTCCCACAGCGCAATCAACGCGCAGTTGGCCAGGCAGAGCAGCATGAAAAAACCTCCCGGTCCAGCCAGCAGCCACCGGTTTTCCTCCGCGCGAAGCAAAGGAAAAAACAGCGTGCCCGCGCCAAACACCGCCGCCACCACAATTTCCTTTGGCACCCGCCAGCGCCAGTGCCGCTGCCAGTGCTGGTGCGAAAAAAGATGCGCCGCCGTTGTCGCCAGCAAAATTCCCCCGGCCAATAATTCCTCCCGCGACAGTCCCGTCAGCGCCAGCACCGCGCAAACCGCCGCCACCAGCGCATCCAAAATCAGAATGCCCCGGCGGTGCCGTCGATGAAACAAATGCCGGCGCGTCTGCTCCGCGTTCGCCGCCACCCGCCAACTTTCCAGACAGCGGTCCAGGGAATACACCAGCCACACGCCGAGTCCCAGCAGGGCCACCTCCGCAGCCCGCAAGCGCACCGCCGCCATTCGCGCAAAAACCTGCTGCCAGACGAGCGCCACCAGCGGCGCGTCCAGCGACCACACGGTGAGCCATTGCCAGGGCCGCCCGGCGCAATTTTCCTCCGATGCTGATTCTTGTCCGTCCAAGCTTTACTCAGGAAACCGCCTTTTTCCCAAAGCACAAACTGCCCGCACCGCCAATTTCCTCCGCGCAAAGGCATTTTTCCTCCGCGCAAAATTTTCTCATTTTGGCACTTGAAACCCTTTTCTCCGCCCGCATACATGGCGGCTCCTTTTACGGTGCGGTAGCCAAGTGGTAAGGCCGGGCTCTGCAAAAGCCCTATTCGGCGGTTCGATTCCGCCCCGCACCTCCAATTTCCTCCGCGGTTTCGCCGCGGTTTTTTGTCTCTCTCCCCGCTCGCGCCACGAATGCGCTGAAGCCAGCGCTTTCCCCCGTTTCTTCCGGCGCACCCGCCGCGTCCTGCCTCAAGCCCCTTTCAAATTTCTCATTTCAGATTTCTCATTTATTTTAAAATTCCCCTACTCCCGCACCAGCGGAGCCGCCTCCCGAATCCACGCCTGCAATTGTGCCTGATTTCGGTGCGCGACGGTGGACGCCAACGACTGGGCCTGACTCAAACTCGCAGTGCCCTTGTGGGCCGAATCCCGCACCGCCAGCCCGAAGGAGGCGATGGCCGCCGCCATCCGGGTTTCCTCCGAAGCCTTGGCCAGGCCTTCAGGATGGGGAAACAGCACTGGCCGCTCCAGCGTGTGCGCCGTGCCTTCCGGCGACTGGAACACCAACCGCACTTTCCCCAAATCCGCCGCCGTGCGCGCCGCCTTGGCCGGCACCAGCTCGAACAAGGTCGTCACCCGTTCCCCCGCCCGCAACCGCGCCGGCACGTCCAGCCCGCGCGTGGCCAGCACGGCCGCGACGGCGACGCCGGGCTTGCCAACGGTCGTGACGACTTTGTGCAAGGCCAGTTCCTGGCCCGCGCCCGCGCCAACACCCCTGGCGACCAGCCCAGATCCCGGACGAGGTCGGTCATCCCGCAGGCGTGGATCATCCGCACCGCG
>CALNBE010000128.1 GCA_937874455.1 uncultured Opitutia bacterium
AAAAACCAGCTCCACTGGAAGACTGGCTCGCAGAGGAAAAAAGCCTGCTGGTCCCATTTTCTGACCCAGATTCCTCCGCCTCGTTCATCTTGTTGCTGGCACATCCCAAGGCCCCACCCGCGCCACTGCCCGCCGCCTTTTCTCTGCTCGAGCAAACCCAGGACAGCCTCGCCCTCCCATCCTGGTTGCGCAGCGCCCTGCAACCGTTTGTTGGCCGCCAGTCCCTGCTGATCCTTCATCCGGCCAACGTCCAAATTAAAGCGGGCGACGCGCCCGGAGTCTCCATCTCCCGCACTGACCTGCAAAACATCCTCCAAAACAACCTGTCGCTGCTGCGCACCCAAAAGGACGCGCTTGATCGGGAAGCCCGCGAACTGGAAACCCGCCGCATCACCGCCGAACAGGTCGGCCCCATCGACTCCCGTTTGCAGCAATTGCATGAAGAGATCGCTGCCAACGATGCCAGTCAAAAAAACCTTTCCGCCCGGTTGACCGCCGCCCGAAACCGCCGCACGCCACTCGCCAGCCTGGAAGAAATCTGGCAAGCCAGTCTCTTCGACAGCCGCACCGGAAACCTCCTGCCCCTGCTGCGCTTCGAACGCTAAGCCCCCGCTACAACAAATCCTGCGCGTCCACGTCCAGCACGTCGCTCACTTCCGGATCCAGAGGAAATTTCCCCCGCAACTCCTGCAGCTTCGCCACCACCCGCGAAACCTGCCCGGTGAAATACCAGAGATTCCACCGGTATTGAACCTGCAAACGCTCCAACGCGCATGGCGCCGGGCCGCGCACCTCCGCCAGCCCCGGGGCATTTTCCTCCAAAAACCGCGCCCAGCCTTCCGCAAAAAAGGAAACCTTCGCCTCGTTCCTTCCGCGGAACAAATGCCGGATCAAATGCCGCTCCGGCGGATAGCCGTGCGCCTTCCTTTGCTCCAGCTCCTCCTCCAAAAATCCGTCAAAGTCCGCTCGCTTGGCAAACTGGATTGGCGCCGCGTGCGGCGTGAAAGTCTGGACAAACACCTCCCCTGCCCGGTCCCCGCGACCCGCCCGCCCCGCCACCTGGACAAGTAGCTGAAAAGTTCTTTCCGCCGCCCGAAAATCCGGCACGTGCAGCGACAAATCCGCATCCACGATTCCCACCAGGGTCACATTCGGAAAATCCAAACCCTTCGCCAGCATCTGCGTCCCAAGCAAAATATCGATTTTTCCTTTGCGAAAATCCGCCAGCACCTGCCGGAACAAATTCTTCCGCCCCATCGTGTCCGCGTCCAGCCGCATCACCCGAGCCTCCGGCACCACTTGCCGCAGCACGTCCTCCAACTTCTGCGTCCCGGTGCCACGTCCGCGAAATTTCCCCGAGCCGCACTCCGGACAGGCCCGGGGCGCAGGCTCCGCATAGCCGCATTCATGGCAGCGCAGCACCTCGCCCACCCGGTGATAAGTCAGCGCGATACTGCAATGCGGACAGCCCGGCACATGCCCGCATTCCGGACACAGCAACAGCCGCGAAAACCCCCGCCGGTTTAAAAACAAAATGCTCTGCTCCCGCCGCTCCAACCGCACCCGCAAACCGTCCACCAACGGACGCGACAACACCGTCTGCCCGCGCGTGTGCAACACCTCCCGTCGCATGTCCACAATGCGCAGCACCGGCATCGCCCGGTCATCCACCCTCTTCAACAAACGGCTCACGCCGTATTTCCCCGCCCGCACATTGGCCAGCGTCTCCAGCGATGGCGTGGCCGATCCCAGCAACGCCACCGCATCATTCAGGCTGGCCCGGTAAACCGCCACATCCCGCCCTTGGTACAAAGGCGTCTCGCCCTGTTTGTAGGAAGGCTCGTGCTCTTCGTCGACCACGATCAGTCGCAAGTTTGGCAACGGCGCAAACACCGCCGAGCGCGCACCCACCACCAGCCGCGCCTCCCCGCGCGCCATCGCCAGCCAAGCGTCGAACCTTTCCCCCGCCGACAAATGGCTGTGCCAGACCACCACCCTAGTCCCTGCGTCCGCCAGCCGCGCCCGCAGTCGTCCCACCGTCTGCGGCGTCAACGCCACCTCCGGCACCAAAAAAATCGCCGCGCCGCCTTCCTCCAGCACCTGCCGGATCGCCCAGAT
>CALNBE010000129.1 GCA_937874455.1 uncultured Opitutia bacterium
GCTCCGCCAAAAAAACATAAAGCGCCGCCTGCTTCGGCGCCCGCCGGCGCAGTTTTTCCAATTCCTCCGCGTCCAACCGACGCTCCAGGCTCAATTTCCTTCGCACCACCGGACGCACGCCCTGCCGCACCGCCGCCGGCAACAAGGTCTCCAATACTGAATTCAGCGACGCCGCGTAATAACCGGCCATCCACTCTCCCAACCGCCGCAAATCCTCCGGCAAGACAATTTCCTCCTGACATAGTTGCAGCACATTGCGCAACCGCCCCGAAGGAATTTCCCCCGCGGCCAGCCCCTCCGTCCGCCAAACCACGCCCAGCCGAGTCGAATTTCCCAGCGGCACCCGCACCAACTGCCCGCACCGCAATCGGCCCGCCAACGCCCCCGGCACCGCATAGGTGTACGCCCGCCCCCCGCCGTCAAATGGCAGGACTTCTATCAGCTCAGCATGGACGGATAGAGCTCTCATTTTCCCCGCCAATTAAGCAAGCACCACCCCCGCAGCGGAAGTCCTAAAATCCATTCACCACGCAAAAACGGATCAACATGCTTTGACTTGGCTTGGCAAAAAGCTGCATAACAACAACTATTTTTTCTCGCAAATCTGTTCAATTGTTCCATTATTAATTCCGAAAATAAATATCCTCAAAAATCATTATTTATAAGCGTCTTAGACAATAATAACTAAAATAAACTTAACACTTTTCTCGTTTTCATGAAATTACCCTTAACCAATCGTTTCAAATCATCGAAGCGCACTCCGGCGTTCTCTCTGGTGATTTCTTTGGCCATAATGGCAATGCTCGTGCTCATGGTGCTCTCGCTGGCGGCATTCCTTACCATTGAGCTGAAGTCCTCCAGCCTTTTCACCAAGCAAATGATCGCGCGGCAAAACGCTTTGACCGGCGCACGCATCGCACTGGGAAAAATCCAGCAGTTGGCTGGGCCGGACCGGCGGGTTTCCGCACCGGGTTATTTTGCGATCGAAAACGCCCAGACGCGCCGGAATGCCGACGAGGATTCGCTAGCCAACCCCCACTGGAGCGGGATCTGGAACACCATCGACAAGAGCTCTCCCAAGGCGAGTTCAACAGTGCGCCCCTTCTACGTCAGTTACCATGAGGATCTGTCGGGGCTGGGAATCAACGAGGCATTTCTCACGGACACGCGCAACCAGAACGGCAGCTACGTGCGGCCGGACGTGATGGAGTGGCTGGTCACGCAAGTGCCCAACCAAAACTACACCCCGGAGTCCACCCCGGAGTCCAACTGGGTCACCCTGCTCAACTACAAGAGCCACACTGGAACGAGCAAACAGGTGCAAGTCCCTTATTTGGGATTCAACGAGAACGGCATTGTGACCCAGCAACGGGGGGCGACCGGCGGATTTGCCTACTGGGTTTCGGACGAAGGCGCAAAGGCCCGGGTCAATCTTTACGATCCACGCAAGCAACAGAACACCACCACAACAGAGGGCTTCTACCGAGTCTTGGCTCCGGCGGCCAACAACATCAAGTTGGTCAAAACCCCGGACGGAGTGAATGCCTACCAAGGTTTTGACACCGCCACCATCAATGACCGCCTAGGGGAAATTGTGACCCTCTCGACAATGGCCTTTCTGGACTTCGGAGCCACGCCAACGGAGAACGCGCAGTACATCAAGGAGAACTTTTTGGACTTCACCGAAGTCTCCTCCGGCGTGCTGGCCAGCAGTGCGCACGGTGGCCTGCTCTCCGACCTCACCGCCTTCCTGCACAGCAGCAACGTGGTGGGAGAAATCGCCAACGATACCTCCACTACTCCGGCCCGCCCCGGAATCAAGGGCGAGGAGACCCTGATCATCTCCAGCCAAGGACACGTGAACAGCGGCCCTTACTTCAGCACCCTGCGCCTCTGGTATGACGCTCCCAATCGCAATTTTCCATCCGGCACTATCGATGTCTCCCGCTATTACCCCGACCAAGTGGAAATGGACCAAGACACCCGTCTCCGGACTTGGATCTGGGATAACCCGGCGACTGTTAAGTCGTGGAGCGAGGGTGAACGGCAGTACCCTCGGCTTCGCCGTTACGACCAACAGGCCAGCAAAATTCTCCCGCTCACCCCGGTTCTGGTGGAGGCCAGATTGGGTTTTGATTTTGGATACTGGCAGGGCGAAACAGCAGATGTCACCAGCCATCCTGACCGTGTCCGGGGATTGCGCACTTATGTATTCCCCCAGATTGCCCTGTGGAATCCCTACAGCGTCCCCATTCGTTCCAGCAAACCCTACGCCATTATCTTTCACGCCCCATCCCAATTGCGTCTGCGCATCCTCAAAGGCAGCTTGGAAACCTGGCCACGGGGAGCCGGTCGCAGTTCACGCGACTTCCGGCAAAAAATCCCGCTGGACGCCGCCACCTGGGCCGATGCCCTGAATGAATGGAACAACACCGGCTTCCAAGGAGGAAACTATGGTGACTTTTTCCATTTTTCTCTGGATGGGTCCTTTGTCATCCCTCCGGGTGAGGTGCTTGTTTATCGCTCGTCCAACAAGGGTTCCCAGACGTGGCGCAAATACCCAGCGGATGAGAGCCTCAATTCCGACAATGCTTTGAAACCGAGCGGCACCCTGCTGGGCAACATGGGCGGCTTCCGCTTCATCCCGCCCTATAATCCGCCATTAAACAACAGGAACTACGGTCACTTTTACTTCCAACAAGTCGGCGTGGACTCCTCCACCAGCCCCGGAGTCCCTCTCTCTTATTTGACAAACGCCACCTATTCCATCCAGCGCACCGGCTGGTCCAACGCGCACCAGATCTTGGGCGGAGACTTGGACGATGGTTCCGCCACCACCCTGACCTATCCGCACGTGACGTTAAAACTGAAAAAGACCTCTAATCCGTCCAGCAATAGCCGGGAACGCTACATGGAGTTCCCCGGATTGCAGCGGATCAATCTCTCCCCCGGCGGGGAACGCCCCATCGTCTGGGACGAACAAGTCGCACCAGTCGACCACGCGGTTTACGATACGTCCTTCTGGCTTCCAGCCACCAATGACAACGAGTCCGGCCCGTTCATGGAATATACCGCGCTGGAAACCGCCCGCAGGAATGGCACGCCTCCGCCAGTCGGCTTCCAAATCGGCTACCGCTTGCTGCGTTTTGACGAGGAGGACGAATCCAGCATTATTATCAACGGCAAGCCCCGTTTCGACAACGCAATCAGCGTCTCGCCCTTCACCTTCAACGTCCGCAGCCCCATTCCCATGCGCATCCCCAATGCCTACTGGGATTCCAACAACAGCTCGACCCAAGGCACCGGATCAACCTACCGCAAGGCCGGCTGGCTGAACAACTTGGTCACCGGCCTCTACCTCATTGAGTGAATGATTTTGCCCTCGGTATTGGCCTGATGCACGGCGCGCCATTCTCCGTCTTCAGCAAGGCCAATACCGAGGGCAAAATCATTGCCTTCGATTTTCCCGACCGCAAATACGCCCTGACCAGCCTCGCCGACTTCCGCCACGCGATGCTCTCCCCCTTCAACTGGCACCCCAGCTACGTGGTCGGCAACTCGCTCATGGACCCGTTCTCCGACCCCCATCGCACCATCAACCGCACTCTCTACAAATCCGGCCCAGCAATCTGGAAAAACCTCGAAAGCTCCTCCTCTCGCGGACGGGGCGGGTTCGGCCACTTGCTTGGCGGCACGGGAGTTAATAACACCAACCGGATGGACTCAACCGATGTGCTGCTCTACAACATCGCCTTCGAAGTCAACTATTCCCTCTTCGACAATTTTTTCCTTTCAACTCTCCTCAAGGAAAAGAAAACCAGCGCCGACTGGGATGGCGTGGACCCACTGCCCAACGCCCGCTTGAAGCTCCACAAGTCGATTTCCCCAAGCTCGGTGGACTTCACCCAAGCGATGAACTCGACCGACAAGATGTTCCACACGGCCTCCAGCCTGCTCGTCAACGAGGGCGCGTTCAACGTAAATTCCACCAGCGTCGAAGCTTGGGTGGCCTTCCTTTCCTCCACTCTCAATGTTAACCGCCCGCTCAGCCCCCGGGGCGACGGTGGCACCGGCAGCGGCGCAGTGCAGTTTTCAAAATTGCTCCGGCCATTTGTCGCAGGAAATCCCACCAAGGATCTCTCAAAGGAAATGGGCACAGGCTACCGCGCGCTCTCCGAGTCTGAAATACGAACTCTGGCAGAGAAAATCGTCGAGGAGGTCAAACTCCGCGGCCCCTTCCTATCGCTGTCCGACTTCATAAACCGCCGCCTGATCGGACGCGACGTCTCCCGCGCCTCCCAAGTGCAATTCTCCGACGGAGACGACATCAGCATGGCACTCAAAGGTGCGCTCGACGCGGCCATCGAAAAGGCCGGCATCAATGCGGAAGACGCCGCGAACAGCAGCGTCGGCGACGAAAATAGCTACCAGCTGGCGGAAATTCGCGACGGACTCCCCAACGGCACCATGAACGACGCCTACGTGGCAAGCTTCCCGCAAAGGAAATCGCAAAACATGGCCGGCTGGCTGACCCAGATGGACATCCTTTCCACCCTGGCCCCGGCAATGACAGCGCGCAGCGACACATTCAAGATCCGCGTTTATGGCGATTGTAAATCGCCCAACAACATCCAGCCAGATGCGGTGGCCTACTTGGAAATCACCGTCCAGCGGCAACCATATTTCTACGACACCACCGATTCGGCCAACACCCCGGTGACGCAACTCTACGACAGCTCTGGCCAGCCGGACCCACTGCCGGAGGAAAACACCAACCTCCAAGCCGCCAATCGGCAGTTCGGTCGCAAATTCGAGATCGTTTCCCTCCGCTGGCTCTCACCCAACGAAATTTAATTGCCCAATGAAAAACGCCCTTCTTTCGGTCATATCGTTTTGCGCAATAGGAATCACCGCCTTGGCGCAAAACACTTCGCCCGCCTCCGCAAGCAAAACCGCCACCAACCCCCGCGAGGCATGGATATCCGTCTGCGCCTTGGGGCAACGCCATGCACCGACTTACGATAAAAACTACCAGGAAATCCCCCCGGACCCCACGTTGCTGCACCCCACCAACATCTGGTACCAAGTGCCGCCTCCAGCTCCGGCCGCCCCCGGGCTTTCCGCCCCCAAACCAACCCACGACGACCTGTACAAATCAATCCCCCTGCGGCTGAACATCGCCGGCCAATGGAACAAAATCCCCCTGCTCTCCGGTAACACCCTCACCCTCTGCCAAACGGGATCCGTCCCCAACGCCACCGGGCAGCCTACCACTTCCTACCGGCCTTACATCAACCTCAATGTTCCGCCCACCTCGCAAGGCAGCGTGCTCTTTCTCGCCCGCAGCTGGGATCCCCGCCGCCCCGCAGAAAGCAGCTGGGACCGCCCCTTGCTCCTCAACGTTCCCCTGGAAACTTTCATGGACCAGAACGGCCAATTCCGGGAGAACCTAGTACTCGTCACCAATACGCTCCCCTATCCGGTCGCATATCGGATTGGCGCGCAGGGAGGACAGATCGCCCCCGGCAAGTTTGCCTGCGTCCCCCTGTCCAATGTCCAAAACAGCAGCGCGTCCTACAAGGTACAGGTGAACGTGGCTGGCAAATGGAGGGACTTTGAAGGCTCTGAGGGCACACTTTACATCAACAGTCAAAGCGCTGCTGCCCTAGTCCTTTACGCAAACTTTACCCGCAAGAAAAAAGACCCCTTGCAAGCGACCAACGTTTCCATCCGCTTCCCGGAATTATCCTCGCCGCAAACACCCACCCCAGACAATGGCAGGTGACTCGTCGCCTTGGGGAATTTTTCCTTCGCCCTCAATAATGCCTTGCACCGCAATAGACTTTTGCCTTCATTGCGCCTCCATACCACATTTTTAGTATGAAAACCTTTCAACTCACCCTTTTCGCCCTTGCCACCATTCTCGTCGCAGGTTGCGCTCCTAGCAGCCCCCCTTCCGGTTACGATTCCGCCTCCGGACCCCGCTCCGGCGGTTTTGAAAACGACATCCATAACTCCCTTAACGGCACCCTGCCCTCTCGCTCGGAAAGTTTTGGCAACGGTAGCGATCTTTTCGATCCACTCACCGGACAACCGGATCCCCGCGCAGTGATGGCCACCGTCTATTTCGGCTTCGACCGCTACAATGTCAGCGCCGCCGAGGGCAACAAACTGGTCTCCCTTTCCAGCCAAGCCCAAAACGCCCGCCTCATCGTCGCCGGATACACCGACCACTTCGGTACCGACCAATACAACATTGCCCTTTCCGACAAACGCGCCCAAAGCGTCAAGACCTACTTGATGAACCTCGGATTCCCCGAGTCCAGCATTGAAATCAAGGCCTTCGGCAAGCAATACGCCCGCCCCAACGGAACCCGCGAACAGGTCCGTGAAGACCGCCGCGCGGTGGTGGTGGACGCCAACTTCAAGCCCTGAGCAGCCTTTTTTCCAAAACCGCCGGTTTCCCCCGGCGGTTTTTTCATGCTCCAAAAAGGCCGGCCGACACATTAGCAAACGCCACCGACCCTTCAGTCGCGCTTATTATTTGCCATCTCACTATCGAAAAGACTTATGCTCTTCCCGTTTTTCAATAAACGAACTCCCTTCGTCTCTTAAACACTCACGACACACTCTCATGCTCAAAAAAATTGACCACCTCGGCATCGCCGTCGCCAATCTGACCGAAGCCTGCAAATTCTACGAAGAAGTGCTCGGACTTCCCTGCCACGGGATTCAAGAAGTCGCCGACCAAAAGGTCCGCACCGCCTTCTTTGAACTCGGTGGCGTGCACTTGGAGTTGCTGGAGCCCACCTCGCCCGACAGCCCCATCGCCAAATTCTTGGAGAAAAATCCGGCCGGCGGCATCCATCACGTTGCTTACGCCGTTGACGACGTGCAAGGCAAGCTCGACGAGTTTGCCGGCAAGGGCGTCCGCCTAATCGACCAAAAACCCCGCCCCGGTGCCAACAACAAGCTCATCGGCTTTCTCCACCCCAAATCCACCCTCGGCGTCCTCACCGAACTGTGCATGGACGACCCGGCGAAAAAAGCTAGCCACTAGCCGTTTCACCCACACGCTTCCCCGCTTTTACCAAACCCTCAACAAATCGTTTACAGCTTTATGGCGATAGATCCCACGCTTCTTGCAGAACTCGAAAAACGCCGCGCCCAAGCCTTGGTCGCCGGTGGTGCCGATAAAATCGCGGCCCGCCGTGAAAAAGGCATCCATGGCGCCCGTGAACGCTTGGAAATGCTCTTCGAGCCCGGCACTTTTCAAGAGTTCGGCATGTACGTGCAGCACTCCTGCACCCGCTTCGGCATGGAGAAAAAACGCCTCCCGACCGACGGTGTCATCTGCGGCACCGGCTATGTCGGCGGACGGCAGGTCGCGGCCTACAGCCAGGACTTTACCGTCTCCGGCGGCTCACTCGGCAAGGCCCACGCCAAGAAAATTTGTGACCTGCTCGACTACGCCGCCAAGATGGGCATGCCCGTCATCGGCATCAATGACTCCGGCGGCGCGCGCATTCAGGAGGGTGTCGAATCCCTCGCCGGCTACGCCTCCATTTTCTACCGCAACGTCGCCCTCTCCGGCGTCGTGCCGCAAATCACCGTGATCGCCGGCCCCTGCGCGGGTGGCGCGGCCTATTCCCCCGCCCTCACCGACTTCATCATCATGTCGAAGAAGAACGCCAACATGTTCATCTGCGGCCCCGAAGTCATCAAGGCAGCCACTGGCGAACAGGCCTCTCTCGAACAATTCGCCTCCGCCGCCGCCCATGCCACCGTCTCCGGCAACATCCACTTGGTGGCCGAGGACGACCAGCACGCGCTCGAACTCTCCGCCCGGCTGCTCTCCTTCCTCCCCCAAAACAATCTTTCCGACCCGCCACACGACTTGAGCCGCGAGATCGAAATCG
>CALNBE010000130.1 GCA_937874455.1 uncultured Opitutia bacterium
GTCTGGACCGTGTCTCAGTTCCAGTGTGGCTGATCATCCTCTCAGACCAGCTACCCGTCTTTGCCTTGGTGAGCCGTTACCTCCCCAACTAGCTGATAGGCCGCAAACTCCTCCTGAAACGCCATCACAAGCTTTAGTAGGTGATTCATGCGAATCACCACCACATCCGGTATTAATCTCGGTTTCCCAAGGCTATCCCGGTCTTCAGGGCAAATTGTTCACGTGTTACGCACCCGTTCGCCGCTCTCAAGGTATTGCTACCTCTACCGCTCGACTTGCATGTCTTAACCACGCCGCCAGCGTTCACTCTGAGCCAGGATCAAACTCTCCAAATATATTTTCTTTCGAAAATGATCTGGAAAGGTCCGAATCCTGGGATTCGAACTACTTCCCTCTAGTGAACTGCTGTTGTGTTTACAAAAAAGTGTCTCCTCTAGATTCCTAGTGAAGACGCTTGTTTCATCAACAGCGGTTCACCAGGGTAAAGGTTTGTTATTAACTATACGGTGTCCCGTACAATCGCACAAAAAAGTTTTCAAAGAACAAAAAGTTTTTACCTCAACCAAACCAACTCCTCGTCGGCCCAATTGATCTTCTCCTCAGGTCGGCTTGAACGCCTCCCTCAATCGAAGGGTCGCGGAAAGTGCATTTCCCTTCGCCACTGTCAAGTGACTTTTTTTGTTTTTTTCAGTTTTTTGAAAAAAACCTCCGCACCCCCCACCCAACAAAACCTTCCAAAGAACATCTCCCTCCCCAACCCCTAAGCAGCTCGTTAAACCACCCCAGCCAGGAAAAGGTCGCGCACTCTGCCCCGACCTCACTCCTTGTCAAGCATCCCTTTTCACTTTTCCCAAAAATTACCACCCCCAATCACCCTCACCGCCACTCCCCCAAATCCAAAGCCTCTCGTAATGCACGATTTGTTATCTTAAAAAACTTCGACCTAACAATTTTCCTTGCAGCCCTCGCTCCGTTCGCAACCTTGCCGACGCATGCTCGCAATTAATCCCAAACTTTTTGTATCCGCAGTTTACATATCTGCACTATCCGGGATTCTCGCCAACACATCAACCGGGGATTCCGCACAAGGCGCAGACGAGGGTTCGCACTGCCAAGCAACTCCTACTTTTGCCCGTCAACTTTCACTGATAACGGTCGTCGCAGCTCCCGTCGCAAACCCAGAATCCACATCTTCCTTTGCCATGCCGGTCACCGCTCTTGGCTATAATCCGCAGGTCGATGCGCAGTCGCGGAGCATGAGAGAGGCGCAAGCCGACATTTCCATCCGTGGCGGAACCTTTGAAAACACGGGGTTTTCTCTCGGTGCCACACCACTCTACGATCCGCAGACAGGGCACTATTCGGCGGAAATCCCCGTGGCGCCATCGATGCTTCTGCCCGCCCGGATCGAATCTGGTGCGACCAGCGCGCAGTCGGGATGGAATGCCACTGCCGGAAACATTTCCTACGGCTGGCAACCAATCACCCCCGGTGGTGACATTTCTCTTGGCGGCGGGAACGACAGTCTGCTGTCCTCCAGCATGCACGCCGGATTTCTCCTCGCCGACCCCGTCTTTGGCCAGCGCGTCGCTTTCGACTTCGCCGTTGCCCACTCTCAGGATTCCGGACCAGTGGACATGTCGGATCATGCCTTTTCCCGCTACAACTTTCGTCTGCAGCTACAGGGCGACGACAGCCAAACCGATCTTTTTGCTGGCTACCAAACCAAAGACTTTTCCTGGCCCAATCTGTATGCGGGCCGCAATCCGGGTGGTCCGTGGAGGGAGGAATGGGAGTACCTAAAAACCCAGCTCTATGCGCTCAACCATCGCCAGAGCATTGGAGAAAACGGCGACTTTTTCCAAATCGGAGCCTACCACCGCATCCATCAGGGCAACTATTCCATTCCCGTCTATAATTACAATGCCCGCCACAAAACTCACGTTACCGGTACCGCAATCGAGGGGAAGCACACACTGCTGGTCACCCCCGACGACTACGGCACCGCTTTGCGCTACCGGGCTGGGACCGTTGCCGACACATTGGCATCATCAGAGCTTGTTTACGGGCACTACTCCTCTCGGACCCAGTATTACGCAGGACTCTATGTCGACCAAACGATCCCTCTCGCGAAAAATCAGGACATTCTCTTAACCACTGGTCTCACCTACGACGGCTCCAACCGGGCCGAATCCGGTTACTCCCCCGTCGCGGGCATTCGCTGGCGCAATCATCATCCCTCCGCGTTTCTTTCCTCAATCGG
>CALNBE010000131.1 GCA_937874455.1 uncultured Opitutia bacterium
CGGCGAGGATTGCGGCGTGACCGACGCCACCACCGACGTGGTGCTGGAGGCGGCCTGGTTTGCTCCGGGAGCGGTTCGCAAAACCTCGCGCCGCATCGGTGTGAGCACCGACAGCTCCCAGCGTTTTACCCGCGACGTGGATCCCGGCCTGACGGATTTTGCGGCGCGCCGGGCGGTGGATTTGCTTTTGGAAACGGCCGGAGGAAATGTCGCCGGCCCCAAGGTGGTCGTCGGCGCCCCGCCGCGCGGCGATCGGAAAATTTCCCTTTCCGGCGACTATGTGCGCGCCCGCTGCGGCTACCCCGTGGAAGATGCGATGATCCTCGACGTGTTCCGCCGTCTCGGTTTCCCGGTGGAAATTTCCTCCGCGGAATGGACGGTGACGGTGCCCTCGTTCCGTCCCGAAGTGGACCGACCGATCGACCTGGTGGAGGAATTTGTCCGCATCCACGGCACCGACACTATTCCCGCGGCGGCGATTCCCGCGCCGACCGTTCCGGCGGAAGACGCTCCGGTAACTTTGTTTGGCCGCAAGGCCGCGATGCTGATGGCCGGGCGGGGGTTTGCCGAGTGCTGGCATTACACTCTGACGGACAGGGAGACGGTGCGGCGATTTTTCGGGGAAGAAATGGCGGAGGCGGTGCGGCTGGCCAATCCGCTGACCAGCGACCAATCGCACGTGCGTCCCTCGCTCCTGCCCGGTTTGTTGGACGCGCTGAAGCTGAATCTGGCCGGGCACAACGAGCCGCGCCGGTTGTTCGAGGTTGGCCGCGTGTTTCGTCCGGGCCGCGACGGCGCGCTGCGGGAAATGGTCGCGGTGGGTTTTGTTGTGCTGGCCGAGCCGGTGAACGCCTCGTGGAAAAAGCGCGAGCCGGAGGATTTCTTTTCGGCGAAAAAACTCGTGTTGGACATCGCCGCGCAAGCCGGAGTGGTGGCGCAGCGGCTGGTTTTTGACGCGAAGCCGGTGGTGGAAAGCGCGCCCGCGCTTTGGCAGGAAGGCCATGCGGGCAGCGGCAAGGACCGCGCCGGGCAAATCGCCCTCGCCTGCGGTTTGATCGACGCGAAAGTTGCCCAGGAATGGGATATCAAGGCGACGGTGATCGCGGGGGAAATCCTCTTCGCGCAGGAAATTTTCGCCAGCGCGCCCAAGCGGACCCGCTTCAAGGAGTGGTCCACATTTCCTCCGGTGAGCAAGGATGTGGCGCTGGTGGTGGACGCCGGATTGTCGGCGGCGGAAGTTTTGGACAAGGTGCGCGGCGCGGCCAGCAAGGCGGCGGGCAAGGCCTTCGCGCTGGAGCATGTCGCCTGTTTCGACGTTTACACCGGCACCGGACTCCCCGAAGGAAAAAAGAGTCTGGCCTACACCATCACCTTCCGCGCGCCGGACAAAACCCTGACCGACGACGAGGTGAACAAGGCTTTCGCGCAAATCCTCAACACCCTCGAACGCGGCGCCGGATATCAGGTGCGGCGGTAGGGGAAATTTGTCGGGGCCAGGGTTTTTGCGGCATTAGCTCCGGCAGGGGAACCGTGCCCGCAGCGTCCGGCGTGTCACAAAGAAGCCCGCTGGCGAATGGCGCAGCGGGCGGAGGAAAATGGACGGCGGTTTTTTAGAGGCCGAGATCCTTGGCGGAATCGAGGAGCTTGTTAACGCTTTCGCCCGCCTTGGCGAGGGAAGGCGTCCAGGAGCTGACGAGGTTGCCGACCAGTTCCTTTTGGGCGTCGGTCAGGCTGACCTTGTCGCCGATGTTTTTCAGTCTGGAAACGATGGTGGTGACATTGCCGCCCTTGATGGCGGAGAGAGTCTCGTTGAGCACGCTGGCGGTGGCGGCGTCAGTGGTGTCGAAGTTGCGGCCCAGGGCGAGCGCGGCAAGGCTGGAGCGGATTTCGGCGAGCAGGGACATTTGGGATTCGCTGGGTTTGGCGGTCATGATTTTTTGCAGCAATCCGGCGGAGGCGGCGTCGTCGCCGGAGGAAACACTGGCACCGAGCCGGGTCAGCAGATCCTTGAGGGTGCCCTCGCTCTGGCCGGCCAGCTGTTGGATTTGCCCGGTGAGTTTTTCGACCAGAGAATTGCTTTGGGTTTGCGCCTCGGCCACGGTGGCGGGCAGGTCGGCGGTGGCCGCGCTGTTGGCAGAGGGATTTTGGCAGCCAACAGAAAAGGCTGCGGCGGCGGAGACGGTGAGGAGCAGGAACCAGTTTTTCATAGGAAGGATTTTTAAAGGAGGGAATGGGTAGGGGGAAAAGTCGGAAGCGCTAGCCGACGCGCATTTTTTCGGCGAGGTAAACGGCTTTGATTTTTTCAAAGTCGGCGTCGCGTGGGCCGCTGATCAGACAGTAGTCGTAGTCCTGCCAGCGGGCCATTTCCTCCTCGGCGACGCGGAGGCGGCGGGCCACCTCGTCGGGATGGTCGGTGCCGCGCCCCTGGAGGCGGCGGAGCAATTCCTCGCGGCTGGGCGGCATGAGGAAAATGCTGACGAGGGCGCGGCGGAGGAAATCGTCCTGTTCGGCGACGGAGCGGACGATGCCCGCGCCTTGGACGTCGAGATTGAGCAGCAGGTCAAAGCCGTTTTCCAGATGCTGGTAAACATCGGCTTTGCGGGTGCCGTAGTGGTTTTGGTGAACCACCGCGTGTTCGAGAAATTCCCCCGCGGCGATTTTGGTCTCAAATTCCTTTGCGGAGAAAAAATGGTAGTCGATCCCGTGGCGCTCGGCGCCGCGCGGGGCGCGGGTGGTGCAGGTGATGACGCGGCGGATGCGGTCGGGGAAGGCGGCGGTCATCCGTTCGCAGAGAGTGGTTTTGCCGCTGCCAGCGGGGCCGGAGACCAGGATGAGCAACGGGCGCGGGGAAAATTGGGCGGCGGGCGTGTTCATGAGACCGGGGTGGGAACGAAGGCGAAGGAAATGAAGTTGGCGAGACCGAGGGCGAGGAGCAGGAGGCCGACGAGACGGTGGCGGAGGGGTTTTTCCAGAATCCAGCCGGACCAGTCGCGGAAGATGTAAGGTGCGGCACCCCACCAGATGCCGAGCACCACGAAGAGGTAGCAAGTCAGGGCGAGGACGAAACTGTAGGGAAGTTGCATGTAGCCCACGTCGAGCAGGACGCGGGCGGAGAGCAGCAGCAGCACTGCCAGCCCGCGCACCGCCAGCAGGTCTTTCAGCACGATGAAGGAGAGGATGGCGGTGACGCCGAAGATGCCCAGCAGCCAGGACCGGGGAAATCCGGCAAGATCGGCCTCGCCCAGTTGGGAGACGATCCAGAGGAACCAAGCCGCGCCGCCGCCGAAGCAAAGGAATGCCGCTGGAAAGGAACGGGGAAATTGGCGGAGGAAATTTTGCACCGGCGCGCCGCCCCAGACGAGGGCGAGACCGGGGAGGGAAAGCACGATTCCCAGCAGGATGTAGGCGGCGGAAAGTGTCATCGGAAAAACAAGGCGGACAATGCGGAGGCGCGGCGGTGAGACAAGCGGGATTTGGGCGGAGGGGGAAGTCAGTGGATGGAGGTTGGAGGGCGGAGGCTTTTTAACACAAGGGCGCAAGGAAGGCACCAAGTGCACAAAGTTTTGAAATTAAACACACACCATCTCACTCACCTGCGGTTTAAAACTTCGTAATGCTTAGATTTCCTTCGCACCGCTTGGTGCCTTCCTTGTGTCGTTGTGTTAAAATTGCAGGCGGGTGGCTCAGCGGTTAAATTCGAGACGGCGGCCCCGGGCGGTGTCGTTGACGAAGGTGCCGTTTTCGAAGACGACGTTGCCGTTGACCAAGGTGGCGACGACGCGGGTGGCGAAGGTGTGTCCGGCCAGCGGGGACCAGCCGCACTGGTAGAAAATGTTGTCGGGCACGACGGTGGTGGGCGCGTTGGGATCGACCAGCACCAGGTCGGCCCAGTAGCCCTCGCGCAGGTATCCCCGATCCCTGATGGCGAAGAGATCGGCGACGGCGTGGCTGGTCTTGCGGACGATGGTTTCGAGGGAAAACACCCCGTTTTTCCAGAGATCGAGCAGCATCGGCAGACTGTGCTGGACGAGCGGCAGGCCGGACGGCGCGTGGAAGTAGGTGTTTTGTTTTTCCTCCCAGGTGTGGGGCGCGTGGTCGGTGGCGATCACGTCGATGCGCCCGTCGTTGACCGCGGCGCGGACGGCGGCGCGATCAGCGGGCGTTTTGATGGCCGGGTTGCATTTGATCTGGTGGCCGAGCCGCGCGTAGTCGTCGGAGGAAAACCAGAGGTGGTGGACACAGGCCTCGGCGGTGATGTTTTTTTCGGCCAGCGGCGCGGAGGAAAAAAGGTCGAGCTCGCGGGCGGTGGAAATGTGGAGGATGTGGAGACGGGTGCCGTGT
>CALNBE010000132.1 GCA_937874455.1 uncultured Opitutia bacterium
GCCGATTTCGCGCAGCAGGGCGTCGCGGCGGTTTTTGCTCCAGAATTTTTGCGTCGATTTCTCGAAAATGTCGAAACCGATGAACATGTCGGGAAGTTTTGGGTACTCGATGGAATGGACGGCAGCCAGCCATTCGCCGAAGAGAATCAGTTCCTGGCCGATGGCGTCGCAGATCGGCTGCTGGTAAAAGGCCAGCCAGGCCGGAAGCTTGGAGAACTGCCCTTGGAATGGACGCCGGAGGTAGCCGCCGCGGTTTTGCACCCGCAGTTTTCCGTCGGTGCCGAGGGAAATACCGAGGTTGGCGCCATCGACTTTTTCCTCGATGTGAATCTCATGGGAGAGAAACTCGGCAACCTCGTGGGAGGAAAGGATCTTGTCCTCGCGCGGCGTGCCCCGGCCAATCCAAGCGATGTGCGGGGTGTGGGGAAATTTGAAAAATGGTTCAGGCACGGGAGGCGTCTCCTTTGCGCTTGATGGAATTGGGGCAGAGGAAACGAAGCTGTACCCCAGCTTTTTTGAGCGCGGGGCGGGCGATGCGAAAGTCGGAATCAGAGGCTTCGACGATGACGGCGGATTTGTCCGGTTCGAGAATTTGATAACCACATGCCACGGCAACGAACTTTCTGTCAGAGAGATCGAAGTTCTGCAAGGCCGGATCGCGGGGGAATTCCTCGTAGTCCACCGGCTCGCCGGAGGTTTTGCGCTCGTCGCCCTGCGGCGTGATGGGGATGGAGAGGATGACAGCGTCGTTGAATTGATTTTCCAGAATCCAGCGGACGAAGAGGTCGCCGGGAAACTGACCGGACCAGGGCTGGGATTTGTTTTGGTATTCGGTGAGAATCCAGCTGGCGTCGGGCGAGTCGGGCGCATCGTCGAGCAGCAGTAGCCCGTGGCGGCCCTTTTGCACCGCCTCCAGTTCGCGGGAGCAGCGGTCGATGGCGTCGAAATTGGCGTCCTCGTTCTGCCCGTTGGCGACGAGGATGATGTTGGTGTCGATGATGACCGCATTGGGTTTGCCGCTGGCGGCGCGACGGCGCGGAGGGCGGGGCGGAGCCATGGGAATCTATTTGCCGGTTTTTTTACCGGAAGGGCGGGCGGATTTGGTGCGCTCGTGTTTGCGCATGGCGGCGCGGCGGTGGGCTAGCACCTCGGCCATGGTGTCGCCGAAGAAATCCTGGGGCCAGTTTTCGATGTAGCCTTGGTCGGTGACGCGCAGCGGATCGAGGCGGGATTGGGCATCCTGCTGGGAGACGTTGTAGCAGGCGACTTGATCTTGCGAAATCCGGTCCTCGGCGATGAGTCGTTGGAAACGGCGGAGCAAATGCTCGGAGTGGGTTTCGATGACGAGCTGGATGTTGCGCGGGCGGCCATTTTCAAACCCGCGCACCACGCTGGCCAGCACGTTGGCCAAGCCGGCCTGAGCCTTGGGGTGCAGGTGCAGCTCGGGTTGCTCGATCAGCAGGATGGAGTTTTCCGGCGCGGAAAAACACTGCACCAGCACAGGCAGCACTTGGGAGATGCCGAAGCCCACGTCGGGGAGGTTCACCTCGGTGGCGGTCTCGTGGGTTTTCACTTTCACCTCATAGAGCCGGAGGCTGGTGTTGAGCGCGTCCACCTTGAAGGAGTGGATCAGCCCCATGGCTTGCAGCGCGGCGGCGACGTGGTGGTGCATCGGCGTGAGCGGGCCGTCGGCACTTAGGCTGAAACCGCGATTGGCATTGGCCAGCAGCGCACCCACTGTCATTTCTCCCTCGTAGCCGACGGAGTGGAGTTTGGTCTCGGACCAGTGGTAGAGGCGGGACGGGCGTTTGCGGATTGGGCCGAGGTAAAGGATGCGACTGGCGAGTTGCTCGACAGCGAAATTGAGTGCGCGGACGTAATCGGCGTTTTTGAATTCAAGGGTGAAGTCGTCGGGGAACCCGTAGAACTTGGTCGGCGGCTGCCGGAGCACCACTTTTTTCCCGTGGCGTGGCTCCAGCGAGTCGGGCGCAGCGGTGGCGGCGTACCCCGTTTTTCCTTTGCGCTCCATGCGCACGAAGGCGCCGGAATGCGCGTCGCGATTTGCGGCGTAAGTAAGCTTTTCCACCGTGGGGCAGGCGGCGGTGGCTTCGCCATGAAAACGCATTTTGGATTCGAGGCGCAGTCGCGGGACGCCCTTGTCGTCGAGGAAGCCCGCGGGCAGGCCGCGTTTCTCATGCGGCGTCCAGTCGAGGGCAAACTCCAGGGCGTTGCGCACATCGCGCCGGTGGAGCAAATCGCTGAAGTTTCCCAGGTCGAGCGGACTGTCGGGGCCGCCGGTCTGGAAAACCGCGTCGCGCACCGAGGACTCGGCGGTGAGTTTCAGCATCAGCAGAAAGTGGATCAGGCTGCTTTTACCGGAGCTGTTGCTGCCGAAGAAAAGGGTGACGGGTTTGAGGTCGAACTCGGAGGTGTCCTTCCAAGCCTTGAAATTCTGGATGCGGAGACGGTTAATCATGACGGGGCGGAGTGAAGAAGGCGCAAGCTAGGAAAGTTTTGCGGCAAATGAACCCTTAATTTTTCGGGCTCCGGGCTGAAATTTCCTTTGCGGCGCGGCGGTCAAATTTCGATCTGCATGCCCAGCTCGACCACCCGGTTGGGCGGCAGTTGGAAAAACGCGGTGGCGGGAAGGGCGTTGCGGTTGAGCAGGGCGAAGATTTTCTCCCGCCAGAGCGGCATGGCAGATTTGCGGGTGTGGACGATGGTTTCCCGGCTCAGGAAAAAGGTGGAGTCGGCCATGTCGCAGGAGAATCCCGCCTGCTGGCAGACCTGGAGCACCTCCATGACCTTGGGGCTTTCCATGTAGCCGTAGCGGCCGATGACGCGATAAACGCCCTGACCCAGATCCTTGATTTCGGCCCGTTCCGCCGCGTCCACGTAGGCGGTGTCCTCGGTCAGGATGCTGAGGATGATCACCCGCTGGTGGAGCACCTTGTTGTGCTTGAGATTGTGGAGCAGGGCCAGCGGCGTCACATCGGGATTGCCCGACATGAAGATGGCGGTGCCGGGCACGCGGTGGATTTTGCCATGGGCCAGACTGGAAAGGAAATCCGCCAGCGGCAGGAAGGAGGGCTGGAGGCGGCGGAAAAGAATCTGCCTTCCCTTGCGCCAGGTGGTCATGAGGGTGAAGCCCAGCAGTCCGATGACGATCGGGAACCAGCCGCCGCGGGGAATTTTTAGCGCGTTGGAAATGAAAAAGGTGGATTCGATCAGGAAGAACGGCGCACAGATGGCCAGGCACTGCCAGAGCGGACGTTTCCAGACATCCTTCAGCACGAAGAAAAAGAGCAGGGTGGTGACCAGCATGGTCATGGTGATGGCGACCCCGTAGGCGGCGGCGAGGCGACCCGAGGACTGAAAGGCGAGCACCAGGCCGATGCAGCAAACCATCAGAAACCAGTTGACTGGCGCCATGTAAATCTGGCCGCGCTGGTGGCGCGAGGTGTGCAGGATTTTCAGGCGGGGGAAAAAGCCCATTTGCACCGCTTGCATGGTCAGCGAGTAGGTGCCAGTGATCAGTGCCTGGGAGGCGATTACCGCGGCCAGTGTGGCCAGCACCACCATTGGCAGCATCCAGGAGGCGGGGGCGAGTTTGAAGAACGGCTGCTGGGCGGTGGCGGCGATGCTTTCCGCCGGGGTGCCGAGCAAAAGCGCGCCCTGGCCGAGGTAATTGAGCAGCAACCCCGGCATGGCGCAGAGATACCAGGCGCGCTGGATGGGCTTTCGTCCGAAGTGTCCGAGGTCGGCGTAAAGCGCCTCGACGCCGGTGACCGACAGCAGCACCGCGCCGAGCACCGGAAGAATCTGGTGCCAGGGGTGGGAGAGGAGAAACGCAATGCCGTAGTGCGGCGAGAGCGCGAGCAGCGGCTGCCAGGAGTAAACAAAGAGCCCGCGCAGTCCGAGAAGTCCGAGTGTAAAAAACCACAGCAGCATGACCGGCCCGAAAATTTTTCCCATGCCGCCGGTGCCGATGCGCTGCACGGCGAAGAGCGCAACCAGGATGCTGAGGGTGATCGGCAGCACCCAGCCGGAGAATTCCGGATCGACCTCTTTGAGTCCTTCGACCGCGGAAAGCACCGAGATGGCTGGGGTGATCATGCCGTCGCCGTAGAGCAGGGCGGCTCCGAAAACGCCGGTTAGGATGAGCAAAACGTGCAAGCGCGAGGTGCGCTTTTTCTGCAAGGCGGCAAGGGAAACCAACGCCATGATGCCGCCCTCGCCCTTGTGGTCGGCGCGCAGGACAAAGAACATGTATTTGCCCATCACGATGAGGATGATCGACCAGATGATGAGGGAGAGCACGCCAAGGATGTTGCCGGGAAGCGGATCCACGTGATTGGCGGAGAAACACTCCTTCATTGTGTAGAGCGGGCTGGTGCCGATGTCGCCGAAGACGACGCCGAGCGCCCCGAGCGTCAGCATCAGGGACGGACCGCGACTGGAGGAGGAGTTTTTGCTCATATGAAAAAACCGGGCGCTGTTGTCAGGGCCCGGTTGGAAGGGGAAATGATGTCAGCCTTTGACGACGAGGTTGACCAGTTTGCCCGGCACCACGATCTCCTTGAGGATTTCCTTGCCGTCGGTGAACTTTTGCACGCCCGCGTCGGCGCGCGCGGCGGCGAGCAAATTCTCCTTGGCGGTTTCCTTGGCGAAGACGCCCTGGCCGCGCACCTTGCCGTTCACTTGAAAGACAATGGTGACGGTGTCCTCGACCAGTTTGGCCTCGTCGAATTCCGGCCAGCCCGCCTCGCTGATGCTGGTGGTGTGGCCGAGACGGTTCCAAATTTCCTCCGCGATGTGCGGCGCGAAAGGCGCGAGCATGCGGAGGAAATCGGCGACGGTGGCGGAGGAAATGCTGGCGGCTTTTTCCGCGCCGTTAAGGAAGATCATCAACTGGGAAATGGCGGTGTTGAAGCGCAGGTTTTCGACATCCTCGGTGACCTTTTTGATGGTCTGGTGGAGGAGGCGCTCCAAGTCCTTGTTTTCCTCGGAGGAATTTTGGATGCGGGCCGCGGGCTGGCCGGTTTCCTCGTTGACCAGCAGCCGCCAGACGCGGCGGAGGAAACGGGAGACGCCCTCGATGTTTTTGGTGTTCCAGGGTTTCACCGCTTCGAGGGGCCCGAGGAACATCAGATACATGCGGAGCGCGTCGGTGCCGTAGTCTTTTACGATGGTGTCGGGATTGACCACGTTGCCGCGCGACTTGGACATTTTTTCGCCGTCCTCACCGAGAATGATGCCCTGGTGAAAGAGTTTCTTGTAGGGTTCCGGCTGGGGCAGCACGCCGATGTCGAAAAGGAAACGGTGCCAGAAACGGGCGTAGAGCAGGTGGAGCACCGCGTGCTCGGCGCCGCCGATGTAGAAGTCGGGCGTGCCCCAGTATTGGATTTTCTCCGGGGCGACGATGGCGTTGTCGTTGTGCGGATCGAGGTAGCGCAGGTGATACCAGCAGGAACCGGCCCACTGCGGCATGGTGTTGGTCTCGCGGGTGGCCGAAACGACAAGGGCGGCGGCGTCACGCGGCGGAGTGATTTCTCCGGTGGCGAGGTTCACGCTGACGTTCACCCAGCCTTGGGCGCGGGAAAGCGGGCTTTCGCCGGTGGGCGAAGGCTGGTAGGTCTCGACCTCGGGCAGGAGCAGGGGCAGTTGCGCGGCGGGCAAAGGAAGCGCGTATTTTTCCTCGCCGGCGATCTGGCAGGAAACGGGTTTTTCCGGGAGGAATTCGCGGAAGGGCGAGTCGGCGGGGAGTTTCGCGTAATCCTCGGGGGAAATCCAGAGGATGGGAAACGGTTCGCCCCAGTAGCGTTGGCGGGAGAACAGCCAGTCGCGCAGCTTGTAGTTGACTGCGGCCTTGCCCTGGTTTTTCGCCGCGAGGTCGGCGGTGATTTTTTGCTTCGCCTCGGCGACCGGCAGCCCGTCGAACGCGCCGGAGTTGACCATGGTGCCGTCGGCTTCGAAGGCGGCCTGGGCCAGATCGACTGCGGTTCCCTCGGGCGGATTGACGACGGGGATGATCGGGAGGTTGAACTTCGTGGCAAATTCCCAGTCGCGCTGGTCGTGGGCGGGCACGGCCATGATGGCGCCGGTGCCGTAGCCCATCAGCACGTAGTCGGCGATCCAGACGGGGATTTTTTTGCCGTTGACCGGATTGAGCGCGTAGCTGCCGCTGAAGACGCCGGATTTGTCCTTGGCCAGATCGGTGCGCTCCAGGTCGGATTTGTTGCGGACGGCGGCGATGTATTTTTCAACCGCGTCCTTTTGCTCCGCGGTGGTGAGTTGGGCGACCAGCGGATGCTCCGGTGCGACCACCATGTAAGTGGCGCCGAAAAGCGTGTCGGGGCGCGTGGTGTAAACGGTCAGTTTTTCCTCCGGCAATCCCTCGATGGAGAAAACCACCTCGGCGCCTTCGCTGCGGCCAATCCAGTTTTTCTGGAGCCGCTTGGTGGAATCGGGCCAGTCGAGGTCGTCGAGTCCGGCGATGAGTTTTTCCGCGTAGGCGGTGATGCGGAGCACCCATTGGCGGAGCGGACGGCGTTCGACGGGGAAACTGCCGCGTTCGGAGCGCGGCCCCTCGGGCGTGTTCTGCACCTCTTCGTTGGCCAGCACGGTGCCGAGATCGGGGCAAAACCAAACCGGTTTCTCATCCACGTAGGCCAGTCCGGCCTTGAAGAGCTGGAGGAAAATCCACTGCGTCCACTTGAAGTAATGCGGGTCGGTGGTGGCGATTTCGCGGGACCAGTCGATGGCGAAGCCCAGCATCTGGAGCTGGCGGCGGAAATTGTTGATGTTTTCGGCGGTCTGGATGGACGGGTGCTGGCCGGTTTTGATCGCGTATTGCTCGGCGGGCAGGCCGAAGGAATCCCAGCCCATCGGGTGCAGCACGTTGAAGCCGCGGGCTTTTTTGTAGCGGGCGAGGATGTCGGAGCCCGTGTAGCCCTCGGGATGGCCGATGTGCAGCCCGGCGGCGGAAGGATAGGGGAACATGTCGAGCACGTAATACTTGGGCTTGCCGGTCGCGTTGTCGTCGGCGCGAAAGGTGCCGTGCTCCTGCCAAAATTTTTGCCAGCGCTGTTCGATGTCGGAGTGATTATAGACGTTGCTCATTGCGGGAACGAAAGTGGGAACGGAAAAAGCGCGGATGAAACGCTGAAACGTGCCGGAGGCAATAGGCAAAGGAAACCGTCGCGGCGGCGGGCGCGGAGGAAAATGGCAGCACGCGCACAATGTGCAATGGGGGAGCGCGCGCATCCTGCGTGCATCGTTTGGCATCTTGCCAAACGAATTGCGCGGGCCGGACCTTGGGCGCTGGAGGCAAAGGGAAAAGACATCACGGGCTCCAGAAGTGCTGGGTTTTCGCGCCGGCAAGATGCCGTCGCGCACACGCAAGATGCGTGCGCTCCCCATTGCCGCTCCCCGTTGCCGCGCTCCTATTGCTACTTTCGGCTCAGGCGTCGGTGAGCTTGAGGAAGGTGCGTTTGCCGGCCTGGATGACGGTTTCGGCGAGCGGGCGGACCAAACGCATGGAGGGTTCGGTGATTTTTTCGCCGTTCATGCGGATCGCGCCCTGCTCGATCAGGCGGCGGATTTCCTTTTTGCTGGAGAAGGCCGGAAGTGCGGTGGCCGCGAGCAAATCGACCAGCGTGGCCTCTTGCGCCTCGGGCAGCAATTTGTCCCAGGTGAATTCCGGCATGTCGTCGCGGACTTCGTTTTTGGAGAAAACTTTTTCGAACTGCTCGCGTTCGTGGGCGGCGGTTTCGAGGCTGTAAAAGCGGGCGACCATGGTGGCGGCCAGTTGTTTTTTCGCCTCCATCGGGTGCAGCTCCTGGCGCTTGGCGATGTCGGCGTCGGACATTTCCAGCAGGTATCTGTAGTAAACCCACATGGTGGCGTCGGGGATCGACATGATGCGCCCGAACATGTCCTTGGCGGAATGGTTGAAGGCGATGTAGTTGTCGAAGCTCTTGGACATCTTGCGCTCGCCATCGAGGCCGACCAGCAGCGGCATGGCGATGACGGCCTGTTCGGGCAGGTTGGCGTCCTTTTGCAGATTTCTTCCGACCAGCATGTTGAAAATCTGGTCGCTGCCGCCCAGCTCGACATCGGATTCGAGGCGGACCGAGTCGTGGCCCTGCAGGAGCGGGTAGAGGAATTCGATGAGGGAAATGGGCGTTTTGCTGGCGTAGCGTTTGGCGAAGTCGTCGCGTTCCAGCATCCGGGCGACCGTCATCTGGCGGCTGAGGGAAAGGGCGTCGAGGAAACTCATTTCGCCGAACCATTCGCTGTTGCGGCGCACCTCGGTTTTATCCGGATCAAGAATTTTGTAGGCTTGGTCGAGATAGGTGGCGGCGTTGTGGGCGATTTCCTCCTCGGAGAGAATCGGGCGGGCCACGGAGCGCCCGGACGGATCGCCGATGCGCGTGGTGAAGTCGCCGATGATCAAAATCGCCTGGTGGCCGAGATCCTGGAATTGGCGGAGCTTGTTGAGCACCACCATGTGGCCGAAGGTGAGGTCGGGACGGGTGGGATCGACGCCCAGTTTGACGCGCAGGCGCTTGCCGGACTGGAGGCGTTCGAGCAGTTCGGCCTCGCCGTGGAAAACCTCGGTGCGTTCCTTGAGGAGATTAATTTGCTCTTGGGGACTCATGATTGGATGCGGCCGATCATTCCCTGAAAGTCGGTGAAAGGGAAAGGAAAAAGACGGCGGCGGGAAAAATGTCGGCGCGCGGGCGGATTTCCTCCGCGGAACCCATAAACGGCGAGGTGACGGGGGAAAAAATGCTTTGCCTTTTAAACCGGCATCGGCATCCCTTCCGCCTCTTAAAAAACCAACAGCAACACACATGTCCTTCCTTCTTCCCACGTCATTTGCAACGATTTTGGCCCAGGCCGCCGATGCGGCCGCTCCCGCCGCTGCCGAGGCGGCCCAGCAAACACCTCCCCCAAGCTGGGTGAGCTTTTTGCCCTTCATTCTGATTATTCTGGGTTTCTGGTTTCTCTTCATCCGCCCGCAGCAGAAGCAGCAGAAGGAAATGCAGCGGAAGCAATCGCTGCTCAAAATGGGCGACAAGGTGGAAACCAGCTCCGGCATCACGGGCAAGGTGGTCGGCATTGATGACGCCACGGTGACGCTGCAAGTGGGCGAGGGCGTGCGCATTCCTTTCCGCCGCGCGCACATCGTGGGCTTCCTCGCCGACAGCGAAAGCAAGTAAGCGCGTAGTGCGTTTTGGTTGAGCCGGACTGGTGTTCCTCGGGTGGACACGGTTCGGAATTTCTCCCGCCCGATTCCCCTTTTTTTATGTCCGCAAAAATCTTTTGGAAACTTTTCGCCTCGGTTCTGTTCATCGCCTACGCGGTGTCGCAATTGCTGCCGCTGCGCACCACGCCCTTTGAGGAGTACGTGCAAGCCCGCGCCACGGCGCACCAGGAGGAGTTTGCCAAAATTTTGAAAGAGGCGCGGATCGCGGCGTTCAAGGATCCGAACGTGCCCGAGGACAAAAAATCCGAGCGCATGTACGACGCGCTGCGCGACATCGGCGCGGGCAAGGGCGAGAGCGGGAAGCCGGTCGATCTGGCGCAATTTTTCGCCGACATGAAGGTGGTGGAGGACCGGAATTTCCCCCGACGGAACAACTATGTTTTGCAGGAGCTGATGCTCCAGTCACAGGGCCGCCTGAAGCTCGGCTTGGATTTGCAGGGTGGGGTTTCCTTTACGCTGCGCATCGACCCGAAGAATTTTGAAAACGCTGACGACAAGGAGCTGGCCAAGCTGCCGCCGGAGGAAAGGAAAAAGCGGATCGAGGAAAACAAGGAGGCCGCCGAGGAGCGTCTGCATACCGGTATCGCCCGCGCGATTGAGGTGATGGAAGGTCGCATTAACGCCTTTGGCGTGGCCGAGCCGGTGATCCGCCCGGTGGGGAGGGAATCGATTGAAATCCAGCTGCCCGATCCCGACATCGCCAACAACCCCGACAACATCAACACCATCAAAAAGCCCGCCAAGCTGGAGTTTCGCATGGTGTATCGTTACGGGCGCCCCCAGCCCGGCACTCCGGAGCACACCATTGTTCCTTTGCGGGAAAATCCCGATGATGCGGCCAGCCCGGTGATGGACTACGAGGTGCTTTATCAGCGCAACGAGGATCACAAAACCGGAGAGGTGACGGAATATGCCTATTACGTGAAGAAGAAGGCGGACGCTGCTGGCAACATTGTGAAATCCGCGCGCGGTGGCCCCAATCCCGACACGAAGGAGCGCAGCCCCTTTATCACCCAAATGAGTTTCACCTCGGAGGGGTCGAAAAAATTCGAGGCGCTGACCGGAAAAATCGCGGAGAAAAACAACGAGGAACTCGACCGCTATGGTGAGGTGCGAAGCATCGGTGCGCTGGCCATTGTGCTGGATGGCGAGCTGGTGATGGCCCCAGGGATTGAGGCGAGCAAGGCCACCGGCCGCTACAGCGCGCTCGGCGGCGGCGGTGCCTCCATCGGTGCGAGCAGTATGAAGGCGGCCACGGATCTGGCCAACGTGCTGAACAACCCGCTGGAATTTCCTTTGGAGCTGCAGGACATCAAAGTGATTGGTTCCTCGCTGGCGGCGGACGCGCAGATCAAATCGGTGCAGGCCGCGGCGGTGGGCATCGGCTTGGTCATTGTTTTCATGGTGCTTTACTACCTGTGGGCCGGAGCGATTTCCGTGGTCGGCCTGCTGGTGAACGTGGTGCTGATGCTTGGCATCATGGCCGGTTTTGGCGCGACGATCACCCTGCCTGGAGTGGCGGCCTTGGTGCTGACCATTGGAATGGCAGTGGACGCGAACATTCTGGTTTTTGAGCGCATCCGGGAGGAACTGGAGGATGGAAAAACACTGAAGGCCGCGGTGCATGCCGGTTACGACCGGGCGCAGGCGACCATCATTGACGTGCACCTGACCTCAATGATGACGGCGGCCATCCTGATTTTCATGGGCACCGGCCCGATCAAGGGCTTCGGGATCATCTTGGCGATCGGGATTGTAACGACGATTT
>CALNBE010000133.1 GCA_937874455.1 uncultured Opitutia bacterium
CATGCGCAGATTGCACAGGCCGCCGAATTTTTCCGCCGTGCCGAAGTCAATGCAGATTGCTTTTGCGTGGCCGATGTGCAGGTAGCCGTTTGGCTCCGGGGGAAAACGCGTGATGATTGCCGAGTGTTTTCCACTGGCCAGATCCTCGTTGATGATCTGCCGGATGAAATGCTGGTGGAGCGGCGTCGGAGCCTCGTTGGCGGGGGGATTTTGCGTTGCGTCGTTGGCCATGGAATAATGCGAAAGTTTTTGAAGCGGAAAAAGGTAGCACCTGGGAAAACTTCTTCGAGCGAAATTTCCTCCGCTACCGCTCGCCGATTTCCGCGCGAATCGCCCGACAGGCGGCCACGGGATCCGTCGCTTTCAAAATCGGTCGGCCGACCACGATGTGCGAGGCACCCAGCCGGGCCGCCTCCGCCGGGGTCAGCGTGCGGTTTTGGTCGTCTGCCGCCGCTCCCGCAGCGCGAATTCCGGGCGTCACCAGCGCGGGGGCCGCGCCCAGTTCCTTCCGCAGCACCGGCAGTTCCAGCGGCGAGCACACCAATCCGTTCAGACCGGAATCCACCGCCAGTTTCGCCAGCAGGGAAACTTGCTCTGCCGGAGGCCGGGCGATGCCGATGCCCGCCAGTTGTCCGGCATCCATCGAGGTCAAAACCGTCACGCCCAGCACCGTCGCCTCCGGCAAATTTTCCTTCGCCGCTTCCGCTGCCCTTTGCATCATCGCCGCGCCGCCCAGCGTGTGGATGGTCAGCAGCGAGCAGGGCCGACCGCGCAGGCTCTTGATGGCCGAGGCCACGGTGTTCGGGATGTCGTGTAGCTTGAGATCAAGGAAGACTTGAAAGCCCAAATCGGCGAAGACGTTCACAATATCCGGACCGTGTCGGGTAAACAATTGCAGGCCCAGTTTCACCCAGCGCAATTCCCCCCGCAACGGGCGGACCAATGCCAGGGCGTCATCCTGCGTTTCCACATCCAAGGCCAGTATGAGTTGTGTCATGCCCGCGCTTTCTAGCACAACCAGCGCCGAATCGAAGGAGAAAAACAGCGGCAGCGGCACTCCGGCGCGGAGGAAAATCACATCGCGTAGCCGTAAAGCACGATGCCCAGTTCCTTTGCCCGTTGGATGACCTTTTCCCGCTCCAGCACCAAGACATTTCCCGCCTCCAGTGCCGCGCGGCGGATGCCGCCGACCACCATGCTTTCCAAAGTCCGCAGTCCGAAACAGGGCACGTCAAAGCGGTAATCCTGCCGGGGTTTGACGGTTTTCACATACAGTGGGTCGCGCGATTCGATTTGCGCGCAGCGCTCCAGCATTTTGTCCGTGCCCTCAAAAGCCTCGACCGCGATGGTCGTCCCGCCGCTCACCACCACGCCCTGCCCAATATCGAGCCGAGCCATTTCCTTGGCGATGCGGATGCCGTAGGCCAGAGTGTCGCTCTCAATGCCGCTGCGCCAGCCAGTCATGCAACCGCTGGTAGCCAACTCACTGTCGAGAAAAGCCCGAGCATCGAGCTGGGTGACGCCGATTTTTTCCACCTCGCGGGTAATGGTGCCAAAAATCGTCTCTGCATTTTTTTCCTTCATCGCGGCCAGCAGCATCACCGCCTTCAGATCGGGAGTCAGCCCCTTGAAAAGTCGGCGCGGCGTGATCTGACCGACGGAAATGGCGTAGCCGACGCCAAAACGCTGCAGCGCGTCCAGCATGTGCCCGAGCTGGCCGACCTTGATCCAGACGCGCTCGTTTTCGGCAAAAGTCGCCGCCAGTTCCTCCGAGGTCTCGCCCTCGAAGGCCACCAGACGCAAAGGGACACCTGCGGCGCGAAAACGCTCGATGGTCATTTCAGGATAACGCCCCTTCCCCGCCAGCACCGCCACCGAACGGGTGCTGTCGTAGTCCGCCGGGAGAAACCGCGAGAGCGCCGTCATGCGCCCTTTTTCCTCCGCGCTTTTCCGGGTTTCTTGCGAAAGTCGAGATAGGTTTTCGCCGTCATCAGCTTCTCATACATTTCCAACATCGCCACGCCTTCGCGCGGACGCACCTCGTCATTTTTCGTGGCCCGGTCGATTTGCTTTTTCAGCATCCGGCACAGGTCGTCGGCATTGTATTGGATCATGCCGAGAATACGGTCAGTGGAGGAACCGTTGATCGTTTCCTCGATGTAAAATCCGTCCTCCTCGTCGTCCTCCAAAAAAACGTGCACCTCGCCGACTCGGCCAAACAGATTGTGCAGGTCGCCCATGATGTCCTGGTAGGCACCGACGAGAAAGGCGCCGAGGTAATAGGGTTTCCCCGGTTGCAGCGGATGCAGGTCCAGGGTGGTTTTGATGTCCTCGAAGTCGATGAAGGCGGAAATTTTCCCGTCGCTGTCACAAGTAATGTCCACCAGCGTCGCGGGCACCGAGGGCTTTTCGTTCAGCCGATGAATGGGGGCGATGGGAAAAAGCTGGTCCAGCGCCCAATGGTCGAGCAACGACTGAAAAACCGAGAAATTGCAGACGTATTGCTCCGCCAGCAGCTTGTCCAAATCGCCCAGCTCGTCGGGGATGTCGCCGCCCGCGGGCAACCGGGCTTGGATGTCGCGGCAGATCTGCCAAAAAAGCCGGTCCACTTCCGCGCGCTCCTCCAGACGCAGATAGCCGAGGTTGAACAGCGAGTGCGCCTCCTCTTTTTTTTGCTTCGCGTCGTGAAAGCGTTCCAGCGGCTCGTAGCGGTCGGCATTCTGCAAAATGTCCTCCAGCTCGCGCAGGGTCGGATTGCGTTTCCCGGTCAGCGGCACGGGCTCGCCGGTGTCGCGCACGATCCGGTCCACCACTTCAAAGATCAGCATGGAATGCGGGGCTACCAGCGCCCGTCCGCTTTCGGAGGTGATGTCCGGCACGGCCACTCCGGTCTGTTCGCAGACGGTTTTGATGTTCGACACCACGTCGCGCGCGTAAACCTCCATGCTGTAATTCATGGAGCTTTCGTAATTGCTCCGGCTGCCGTCGTAGTCGATACCCAAACCGCCGCCCACATCGAGGATTCCCATGGGAAATCCCAGGCGAACGAGTTCGCAGTAAAACCGCGTCGCCTCGATCACCGCCTTTTTGATGGTGCTGATGTTGGGGACCTGGGAGCCGATGTGGAAATGCACCAGCCGTAGTGCCTCGGTCATGCGGGCGCGCTTGATTTTTTTTACCGCAACCATGATTTCGCTCGCGGTCAGGCCGAATTTCGCGTCCTCGCCGGTGGACTCGGCCCATTTTCCTTCGCCGGTGGTGGTGAGTTTCACCCGCAGGCCGATGTGCGGCTCCACGCCCATTTCCTTTGCCAGGCGGATGGTGGCGTCCAGTTCGGAGAGTTGTTCAATGACGATCACCGTCTGCTTGCCCAGTCGCCGCCCCATCAGCGCGAGGCGGATGTAGTCGTCGTCCTTGTAGCCGTTGCAAACCAGCAGCGCCTTTTTGTTTTCCAGCAGGGCCAGGGCGATGAGCAGCTCGGGTTTGCTGCCCGCCTCCAGACCGAAATCATATTTTTCCCCCGCGTCCAAAATTTCCTCCACCACCTCGCGGAGCTGGTTCACTTTGGTGGGGAAAACCCCGCGGTAGCGGCCCTCGTAATTTTCGTCGCGAATCGCGGCGCGGAATGCCTCGTTCAGGCGAATCACCCGCTGGCGGAGCAAATCCTGCACCCGGATGGTGAACGGCGGCCGCACGCCCATTTGCTCCGCCTCCTTCACAATGTCGAGCAGCCGGATGCTGCGCTGGTCACCCAGCGGGTGCACACAGAGCGCGCCGCCCGCATCCACAGTGAAATGGTCCGCGCCCCAACGACGGAAACCGTAGTAATCTTCCGCCTCCTTGGGCGACCATGTTGGATTCGAAGCGTTTTTGCTCACGGCAGAATGGATAAGGTGGTTCAATGTTGAAAAAGCACGGACTTCGTAAAGCGCATTTTCCTCGTCCCGGAAAAGAGAAACGAGGCCAGGGGGTAATCTGGCCTCGTTCTAATTTCTGGGGATTTTTCCTGTATGTTTGTCTCGGATTCTAGAAGCGAGCGATAAGTAACTCGCGTTCGAATATCATCTCTTTTGGCAGATGATCGAAGAGCGTCAAGAACAGTTCTTCATGTTGCAGCGTTTGGTTGCGCAACTGGAGCCGGTCGAAGTCCATCACGGCGTCCCATTTTTCCTTTGGGAAATCCATGCCGCGCCAGTCGATGTCCTGGTAGCGCGGCATCCAGCCGAGCGGTGTTTCCCTTGCGTAGGCCTGCCCGCGGGCGCGTTCCACGATCCAGCGCAGCACACGCATGTTTTCGCTGAAGCCGGGCCACATGAACTTCCCCTCGGCGTTTTTGCGAAACCAGTTCACGTGAAAAATCTTCGGGGCGTAGCGCAGCTTCTTCACCATTTTGATGTGGTGGCGGAAATAGTCGCCCATGTGATAACCGCAAAACGGCAGCATCGCCATCGGGTCACGGCGCAATGTGCCGACTTTTCCCTCCGCCGCCGCAGTCTGCTCGCTGCTCAGCGTCGCCCCAAGGTAAACCCCGTGCGTCCAGTTGAAGGCTTGGTAAACCAGCGGGGTGTCACTCATGCGCCGCCCGCCGTAAACAATCGCCGCGATCGGCACGCCCTCGGGCTTTTCCCAATCGGGGTCAAGACTCGGGCAATTGGCGGTGGGCGCGGTGAAGCGCGAATTGGGGTGCGCGGCCTGGCGTCCGCAGTCCGGCGTCCAGTCCTGCCCGTGCCAGTCGATGAGGTGCGCGGGCGGTTGATCCGTCATGCCCTCCCACCACACGTCACCGTCGTCGGTCAGGGCGACGTTGGTGAAGATGCTGTCCTTCGCGCAGGAAATCATCGCGTTGGGGTTGGTCTTCATCGAAGTGCCGGGGGCGACGCCGAAAAAGCCCGACTCGGGATTGATCGCCCGGAGTTTTCCCTCCGCGTCCGGTCGCAGCCACGCGATGTCGTCGCCGACACAGGTAACTTTCCAACCTTCCATTTCCTTTGGCGGAATGAGCATCGCAAAATTGGTTTTGCCGCAAGCGCTGGGGAACGCGGCGGTGACGTAGCTTTTCTCCCCGTCGGGCGATTCCACGCCGAGGATCAGCATGTGCTCGGCGAGCCAGCCTTGGTCGTGCGCCATGCACGAGGCAATGCGTAGCGCGAGACACTTTTTCCCCAACAGAGCATTGCCGCCGTAGCCAGAGCCATAGGAGACGATCGACCTTTCCTCCGGGAAATGGACGATGAAGGTGTTGTTCGGATCGCAGGGCCAGTGCGTGTCCTGTTCCCCCGGCGCCAGCGGCTGGCCGACCGAGTGCAGGCAGGGAACGAAAAACGTGTGCTCGCCCATCACATCCAGCACCGGCTGCCCAACGCGCGCCATGATGCGCATGTTCACCACCACGTAAGGCGAATCAGTAATCTCCACGCCGTATTGGGCCAACGGCGAGCCCAGCGGCCCCATGCAAAACGGGATCACATACATTGTGCGACCGCGCATGCAGCCAGCAAAAAGGCTCTTCAAACGGTGCCGCATCGTGCGCGGATCCTCCCAGTTGTTGGTCGGTCCGGCGTTGTCCTTGGAGAGTGAGCAAATGAAGGTGCTCTTTTCCACCCGCGCCACGTCGCGCGGATCGGAGCGGAAGAGATAGCTGTTGGGACGCTTCTCGGGATTAAGGCGGATGCACATGCCTTTTTCCGTCATTTCCGCAAAGAGGCGATCGGCCTCGGCTTGCGAGCCGTCGCACCAGTAAACCTGGTCGGGCTGGCACAGCTCCGTCATCTTCCTCACCCACTTCAGAAGCGGTTTGTGGGCGGTTTTCGGGGAGTTGGCAACAGGGGTATCAATTGGAGTTTTCATCACTATTAAGGCTAGATGACGGATTTGTTTTAATCAACCCCAATTCCCCCCGCGATCGGACGGCGGCGAAGCGCAAAGGAAAATTTCCGCCGACAAAAAAACCGCTGCGAGAAGCAACGGCTTTTCAGGAAAAGCGTTCAGGCTTGGGCTGCGGGCGGTGGCGGGGCCGCGCCGAGTTGCGCCGCCAAATCGGTTTTCTCCACACCCTTGGGCGCGAGGTTGACCGAGGCCACCCGGATGCTCGCGCCCTTCTTGGTAAAGTTGAGGGTGAAGTCACAGACCAATTGCCGGGCCTCGGGGTAAAGCTCCTGCTTGCGCGCGGTCATCGTCGCGACCAGCTCGTCCACCTGCTCCGCGCTCGCGCCGGGCAGTCCGAGCAGTTTCTTTTTCGCCCCCTCCAAAGCCGCCTCGCCCTCGATGATCGCGTTCCAAAGCAAAATGGCCACATTCAGCGCGCCGCGCAACGCGGTGTGATTGTTTCCGGCCTGCTCCGTGATCGGCTTGGCGAAAACCACAATTGCGTCCGAGATGTTGAATCCCTCCGGCCCGCTGGAACTCAACGGCACATTGGCGGGAACGTTGCGGAAAATCGCTTTTTCTGCCGCGGTCTTCGGCTTGCCAAAGGCACCACGGGTGCGACGACGGTTGCGGGGATTGGACATAGGTAAGCTGGCAGAAAGTGATTTTCCTCCGCGCGGGCAAGCCGATTCCCCTGCGCCTAACCGACAAAACGCCGCGCCCGCGTCAGCACTTTTTCCTTCCCGAGCACCCGCAACACGTCGTGCAGATGAGGACCGCCGCCAACGCCACTGATCGCAAAACGGAGCGGGGCAAAATACTCGCCGGGTTTCGCGCCGTACTGCGCCGCGGTCTTCTCGATCGCCGCGTCAATCGCCGCCGCGTCGCGCAAATCCGGCAGCTGCTCCAGCGCCGGCAGCAACTGGCGCACGCGCTCCGCCGGATCGCCCTTCTTGCTCAATTTGCTCCGCGTGGCTTCGTCGAAGGGAAATTCCTCCGTGAAAAAATAGCGGCAGACATCTGCCAAAACTTCCAGTCCCGGAGCCTTTTCCTGACACAGTCCGAGCACGGCCTGCAGGTAATTTTCGTCGGTCTTCTCATCGACCAGCCCCGCCTGCTGCAGCACCGGCGCGGCCAGCCAGGCAAAGGTCTCCACCGGCAGCGCACGCAGGTGCTGCTGGTTGATGAAGGCCATTTTCTTTTCGTCGAACCGCGCGTTGCTCTGGTGCACGTCGCTCAATTCAAATTGTCCGATGATGTCCTCAATCGGCAGCACTTCGCGGCCGTCTTTGGGCGTCCATCCCAGCAGGCAAAGGTAATTGCGCACGGCGGCGGGGAGGAAATGCCGGTTCTGGTATTCCTCGATCAACGCACCGCGGTCGCGCTTCGACATTTTCCCCGGCCCGTCCGTTTTCAAAATCAGCGGGATATGGGCAAACTTGGGCACCGGCGCGCCGAGCGCCTGGTACAGCTCCACGTGCTTCGAGGTGTTGGAGAGATGATCCTCGCCGCGCACCACATGCGTCATCTGCATCGTGATATCGTCCACCACGTTCACAAAGTGAAACACCGGCTCGCCGTTGTTGCGCACGAGCACAAAGTCCCGGTCCTCCGCCCGCTCCACGCGCCCGCGGATCAAGTCGTCGATCACCACCGGAGCGGCCTTTACCTTTTCCATCTCGCGGCCTAGGAAACTGTCGAACTCCGTGTAACGCTCGCCTTCCAAGCGAAACCAAACCGCGCCGTCCTTCTCATAAGTGCGCCCGGTGTCCCGCAGTTTTTTCAGGTATTCCTGATAAATTTCCTTCCGCTCGCTCTGCTTGTAGGGACCAAACGCGCCGCCGACTTCCGGGCCTTCGTCCCAGTCCATCCCCAGCCAGCGGAGGCTGTTGTAGATCACCTGAAGATATTCATCGCGATTGCGCTCCGTGTCGGTGTCCTCCACCCGCAGGATGAATTTTCCCCCGGTGTGCCGCGCAAACAGCCAGTTGAACAGGGCCGTGCGGGCGCTGCCGATATGAAAAAAGCCCGTCGGGCTGGGAGCAAAACGCGTGCGAACAGTGGAACTCATTGCGCCGCGCAGTCGAATCCGCGCCCGTCCCCGGCGCAAGCCGGAAAACGGATGCAGCGCCAAGATTCCCCTGCCCAACAAACAGAATGCCGACATTTTCCTCTGAGCACACTTGCGAGCAATTTTGCCCATTCGCCGTGCGGCAGCAGCGTTGTTTCCCAATTAAAGTCCCACTCGGCCCCGAAAGCTCCGGGCGTGTCCTCTTTCATTTTTGCTCCGTACATTTGCCCCTAAGAGCCTGTCTTTCTGGTTTTCCCGCAGTTGACGCATCGGGAAGTTTTCTCAAGGTAGAAAACTTTCCCTCAAGTCACGTTTCCCTTTTAAAACATGCGACAAAATCCGAATCCTTTTAACACGCTTCGTTCCTTTGCCAGTGGCCCCTTTCAAGGCTCCATCTATAGCCTGCTCGCGTTGC
>CALNBE010000134.1 GCA_937874455.1 uncultured Opitutia bacterium
CTGCTGCCGCGGGAAAAATATAACGCGGAGGAAAATAGATGGACGCCGATAGACACGAATGGTTCGCCAGAGGAAGGCAGGAACCAGGAAACGGGAAATAGGAAGTAAGGAAAAATTCCGCGCGAAGGAAATAAAACACCAAGGCGCGAGGAACGCCGAGAAAACCGAATTTGTAGGGGCTTCGCTTGCGAAGCCCGCCGTGGCTGTCGGGGCGAAGAAAATCGAGGGAAGCGAGCAGAGGTGGGAAAGAAAACCACCAATGGACATGAATTAACACGAATGTTTCGCCGAAAAAAGTCCTGATTTTTCCGAGGAGAAAAAGGGGCACCGGGATCAGAAAAAAATCCGCGCGGAGGAAATTCAGGGGCACCCCCGAGGACCTTTTGCATCGCGGGCAAGGCCGAGGCATCTGGCGGGCTTCGCAAGCGAAGCCCCTACATCCGCGCCATCCGCTCAATTTCCCCTACTCCCTATTTCCCCTTCACCCAATTTCCTCCGAGGAGCCCCTAGGCCGTCGCGCTGGCTGATTCCTCCACCACCGAAGGATTTCCCTTTTCCTCAATCAAAATGCGCGCCCGCTCCACCGCCGCCCGCAGATCTGGCATCACATTTTCCAAGCCAACCTCCGTGAGGAATCCGCTCCGCGCCAACATCGCATAACACTGCGACTGCGCTCCGCAAATGATCAGGTGCAGCTTGTGCATTTTCATCTTCGCATGGATGTTCTCCAGCCGGTCCAGCGCCGTGGCATCCATCGCCGACATCGAGGCCATGTGCAGAATCACCACCTTGATATCGCCCGACTCGCGCCGCAGCACATTGTCCAGCCGGTCCGCCGCCCCAAACAGCAGCGCGCCGAAAATACGGTACACGATCACCCCCTCCGGCACGTGCAAATCCTCGCCGTAGCTGTGGTTGATCGCATCGCCCGACATGGTGTTGACGCGCGTGGTGTCCGCGACCCGCTTCACAAACAAAATCGCCGCCAACAGCATCCCGATTTTCACCGCCACCGTCAGGTCAAAGCAAACTGTCAGCCCAAAGGTCACCAGAAACACCGCCGAATCCTCCCATTCGTGGTGGTGTAGGCGACGGAATTCCTCCCACTCGCCCATTCGCCACGCCACCATGATCAGCACCGCCGCCAGAGCCACCAGCGGGATGTGCACCACCAGCGGCGCGGCGACAATCACCACCAGCAGCAAAAACGCCGCATGCACCATGCCGGCCACGGGTGAGGTCGCCCCGGCCCGGATGTTCGTCGCGGTGCGGGCGATCACCCCGGTCACCGCGATGCCGCCAAACAAGGGCGTCACCAGATTCGCGATGCCCTGCCCCATCAGCTCCTGATTTGAATCATGCCGGTCGTCGATCAAACCGTCCGCCACCACCGCCGACAGCAACGATTCCAACGCGCACAGCAAAGCGATGGCAAACGCAGGCGAAACCAGCGCGTTGATGGTGCCCCAGTCAAACTCCGGCCAGGAAAACTCCAGTCCGCCTTGGGGAATGCCATTGGGGAACGCCGACCCGATTGTTTCCACTTGCAAGAAACCCAAGCCCGAAAGCCCCGGCAAATGCGTCAATCCCACCCACGCCATGCCCGCCAGCACGGCGATAATCGAGGCGGGAATTCGCTTCCCCCAATGCTTCGGCCATCGCAGCAGCAGCACAAACAGCAACACGCCCAGCACCACTGTCACCGGGCTGACCGTTGGCAGCGCCTTGAACAGCGCGATCATCTTCGGGAAAAACTCCGCCGGCTCCTTTAGAGTCGCGCCAAGGGCGTCCACTCCGAAATTCAGCCCTAAAAAAGGCCGGATCTGCGTCGTCAAAATCGTGATCGCAATCCCGCAGGTGAAACCCGCCGTCACCGGCTGCGGCACAAAGCGAATGAACGAGCCAATCCGCAGCAATCCCATCACGATCAAAATCACCCCCGCCATCATGGTACAAACCAGGACGTTCGGGACACCGTACTTGGCGACCATCAGTGCCATCAAGCCGACAAAGGCCCCCGCCGGCCCCCCCACCTGCACCCGCGAACCGCCAAACAGCGAAATCAAAAATCCCCCGACAATCCCCGCGTACAATCCCGGCCCGGGTCCCACGCCGGAGGCAATGCCCAGCCCGATGCACAGCGAGAGGGAAACCACCCCCACCGTCAAACCTGCCATCAAATCCTTGAGAAGGCGCTCCTTGTTGTAACCGCGCAAGCTCTCAAGAATCTTCGGGCGAAACGGAGCCAGCCGAAATCGCGTCGGACTTTTTTCGATCATCATGCCCGTCGGTGATATCGGAGCATGCTTGTGCCAGCAATCTTTTTCCCGAAAACCACACGTTTATCGTAGTCAAAGCGGACGGCCTTCGTTATTGGCACACATTTTTCTGCCTGTCCTCTCTTAAACACCCATGGCCATTCACGAGCTCACCGAAGAACAAACCCGCACCTGGACCCGCGCCCAAAAAGACCAATGGTGGTTCGACAACGTCTTTCGCGGCAACCTGCCCCAGCTCACCTGGCGCTCCGGCATCACCGGGTTCCTCCTCGGCGGCGTCCTCTCCGCCACCAACCTCTACATCGGAGGAAAAAGCGGTATCACCCTCGGGGTGGGACTAACCTCCGTCATCTTGGCCTTTGCCATGTTCAAGGCGCTCTCCAGCATGGGGCTCGGCAAGGATTTCACCATCCTGGAAAACAACGCCATGCAGTCCATCGCCACCGCCGCCGGCTACATGACCGCCCCGCTCATTTCCAGCCTAGCCGCCCTGATGCTGATGACCAACACCATCATCCCCTGGTGGCAAATTCTACTCTGGAACTGCGTCATCTCCATCCTCGGCGTACTGGTGGCCTTCCCGATGAAGCGCCGCTTCATCAACGACGACCAACTGCCCTTCCCCGAGGGCCGCGCCTGCGGCGTGGTGCTCGACACACTTTACTCCAGCGAAGCCAAAAGCGGCCTTTTCAAGGCCCGGATGCTCGCCCTCGCCGCGGGCGTTTCCGGCACCTGGCAACTGCTCATCAGCGACGGCTGGATGAGGCTGTTCCAGTTCAAAATCCTGCACTTGCACAAAATTTTTGACATCCAGTCCGCCTGGCACCTGCGCGAAAACCTCGACCACTATTACTACGCGCTGGCTACCAAGCTAGACACCGTCTTCCTCCCCAAATCCTTCAAGATTTTCGACACCGACATCCGCACCATGGACATCCGCTTTGGTGGCGAATTTGCCATGGTGGGCGTCGGCGGCCTCATGGGCATTCGCACCTCCACCGGCGTGCTCCTCGGCACCCTGCTCAATTTTGCCCTACTCGGTCCGCTCATGCTGCACCTTGGCGAGGTCGTTCCCCGCCTCGCCGCCGACGGCACCCCCATCCCGATCAGCCGCCCTGAATTCATCAACCTTTGGGGGCTCTGGTGGCCGATAACCGCCATGGTCGTCGGTTCCATGGTCGGGCTGCTGGCCAAACCCAAAATGATCATCAGCGCCTTCACCAACCTTTTCAGGAAAAAAGATCCTTCCGCAGTGAAGGAAACGGACGTGCTCAAGCACATCGAACTGCCGCTCTGGATTTCCTTCGTCGGCATCCCCATCTTCGGCGCGCTGGGTGCCTGGATGGCCCACGATTTCTTCGGCGCCAAATGGTCGCTGGTGCTCGTGTCCTTTCCCCTCATCTTCATCCTCAGCATGATCGCCGCCAACTCCATGGCGCTCACCTCTTGGACGCCCACCGGCGCGCTGAGCAAGATCACCCAGTTCAGCATGGGGGCGCTCGATCACACCAACCCCGCCACCAATTTGAGCATCGCGGGGATGACGGGCGAGGTCGCGGGCAACTCCGCCAATTTACTCTCCGACATCAAGCCCGGCTACATGCTGGGTGCCAAACCTCGTCAACAGGCCATCGGGCACATCATCGGCATCGTCGCCGGCGCCCTCGCCTCCACTCCGCTCTTTTACCTGCTCTTTCTTCCCGCCGACAAGGAAACCGGGGCCCGCAATCTCGACTCCATGATCTCCGAGCAATTCGGCATGCCTGCCGCCTTGCAATGGAAGGGCGTCGCCGAGTTCATCGCCCGGGGCGTTGGCAGCCTGCCGAATTCCGTCATCATTGCCATGGGCGTCGCGGGCGTGCTGGCGCTAGCCTTTGAAATTCTCAAAATTGTTACCAAGGGTCGTTTTCCCCTTTCGGGCATCACCATCGGCCTCGGCGCGGTGCTCCCGCCCCAGGCGTGTTTCTGCATGTTTGGCGGCGCGCTGTTCTTCCACTGGATGAGCCTGCGGCATAAGGAAAAGGATTCGCGCGGCCATGCAATCTGGGTGGAATGCCTCGAACCCATCTGCGCTGGCTTGATCACCGGGGCCGCCCTCATTGGCATCGGCAACATGCTAATCAACGCCTTCATTCCCTAGCCCCCGAAGTTTCTGCTTGCCTGTTGGATGGAGCGCGGATAACAAGGAAAGCGATTCCTTTGATTGCCCGCTATTTCACCTCAACGCTTAAACTCTACCCAAAACACAGCCATGCAAACGCAAGCAGCCATACCTCACCCTCAACACACCGGCAACATCTACTCGGAACGGGACGAACTTCAGGCTTGGGACCAGTTCGCCGCATCCGCTTTGCGCGGCCTGATGTCCAAGGTCAGCTACGTGGACAGCAAAACCTTCCACGAGGCCGCCAACGCCGCCGACCGCATGATGGAGGAACGGCGCCGCCGCACCCCGGCCGCCACCGCCTAGTGCCACCCCCGTCGTTTTTTTGCCAACAGCCTCCTCTGAGGCTGTTTTTATTTCCCCTCCACCAAGAGTTTTGCTGCCCACCCGTCATTGCTCATCTCACTTTCTTCAAACTGGCTTTCCCCCAGAAAATCATCCCCCGTATTTCCTGTCATCCCGATTTCATTTTTTTAATAAAAACAAATTCTTTAAACAGATTCCCCCGATCTTGGCGCTTTTCTACTGCACGCCGCCCTGCCAAACGGCTGCACACCACCATAAAATCCAATCCACCATAAAAAAACTCGTTATCACATCCAGTGCCCTTGTGGCATTCGCCATGGCCGCGCTTGCCGGCCCGCTTAACACCAAGGGTATCCCGGCTGATGCTGCGGGCATCGTTCACTTCGATTTTGACGCCGGAGCAAAATCCAAAGTGCTCCAGCTCGTCAAAAAACAAATAAACAAAGAGCTTGCCGAAGATTCCTCCGAGCAAAAGGAATTCGAAGCCTTCAAAAAAGAAACCGGTTTCGACCCGCAAAAGGACATCCACGACGCCACCATCGCCTTTTTCATCAAAGAAGCAGGCGCGGAACCCAACATGCTCGTCGTGCTGCGCGGCAAATTTCCCCAAAAGAAACTCAATGCCGCCGCCCAGTCCAAATCTGCCACCAGCACTGAGGGGGAAAAAACCTTCATCAACATCAAAACCTTCCTCGATGCTTATGGGATCAATGCAAACATCGGAGGCATCTCAGAGAAAACAGATGACCTCTTCTGCCTGGTGCTAAACGACCAGACTGCAATTGTCTCGGATAAGGACACTCTCGACAAGTCCATCGCCGCCCATAACGGCCAATCCTATGCCGCACCCGCCGACCTTGTTTCCTTTAGCAAACAAGTGACCAACCCGATGGTGGTCGCCTTTGCCGACGGCAAAGCCATCCCGCAGGAAGAAAACAGCCCGATTCCTCCAGCAGAATCGTCCTTCGTCGTCATCGGCGAGTCCGCCAAGGACCTGCAGGTGCGCCTAGCGCTCAATTACTCCGACGAAAATACTCCGGCCCAAGTCAATGCCATGGCCCAAATGTTCCTCGGCTTTACCCAAGCCCGTCTGGCCAACACCACCGGCCCCGACGGTCAACCCGACCCGGAAAAAGTGAAACAAGCCCAGCAGGTCACCAAACTGCTTTCCTCACTCAAACTCGCCCCCAATGGCAAGGCCTTCACCGCGGCTTTTGACTACCCGTCCGAGGAAGTGGTGAACTTCATCAAAGAGCAGGTGATAAAATAACCTCGGAGCCATCCTCTTCCTCCCAAACCGGTTTCCTTCGCGAAACCGGTTTTTTCGTTTTCCTATCCGATCAACGCCCGCAGCGAGGGGAAATGCTGCCCCCAGTCGCTCATGTCCGGCAGCTCGCCCACCACCCGCGCAAACAACTCCGCCTTTGCCGCCTTCAACGCCTCCACCCGCGCCTCCACCGTCTCCGCCGCGATCATCCGGTACACAAAGGTCGCCTTCTGCTGCCCGATCCGGTGGACCCGGTCCACCGCCTGCGCCTCCACCGCCGGATTCCACCATGGATCCAGCAGGAAAACATACTCCGCGCTGTGCAAGGTGATTCCCATGCCGCCCGCCCGCAGGCTCACCAAAATAATTCCCGCTCCTCCGGCTTTCTGAAACGCCTCCACCGGCGTCGCCCGGTCCACGGTTGCCCCCGTCAACTTGAACAACGGCACTTCCGGAAAATGCTTTTGCAACGCACCCTCCACCCGCTCCAGCAGGCTGACAAACTGGCTGAACACCACCACCTTTCTTCCATTCGCCACAATCTCCGCCAGCCGCTCGAGCAACACGTTGATTTTCCCCGAGGCGGTCACCGGAACCTGGGCCCCTCTGGGCAGCAAGCCGGGATTTCACGCGGCCTGCCGCAACCGCATCAGCAAAGCCAGCAAACTGATTCCTCCCTGCCCCGCCAGCAATTCCTCCGGCGCCACATCCCCGAAGGTCGCCACGCCTTCCTCCACCAACCGCCGATACGCCTCACGCTGCACCTCGCTCATCGGACACAGCAGCGGCATCACCACTTTCGGCGGCAAATCCCGCGCCACCACAGTCTTCGTCCGCCGCAAAACAAACGGCGCCACCTGCCGCGCCAGCCGGCCAACCGCCTCCGGATCATTTTCCATCCGCGCCTCAAACACCGTCCGCTTCCCCAGCAGCCCCGGCATCAAAAACCGGAAAATACTCCAAATATCCCGCGGATGATTCTCCATCGGCGTCCCGGTCAGCGCCAGCCGCCGCTCCGCCCGGATCGCGCAGCACGCCTCCGTCACCTTCGCATCCGGATTCTTGATCGCCTGCGCCTCGTCCAGCACCGCAAAGGAAAATTCCGCCTGCGCCAGCAAGACCTGATTCCTCCGCAACTGGTTGTAGCTCGCCAGCCAGATTTTCGGCTCGCGATCTTTTCCAAAATTACTGCCGCGCTGCAGCACCCGCACCTCCGTCCCCGGGAAAAACCGCGCCGCCTCCGCCTCCCACACCGGCACCACGCTGGCCGGACACACGATCAGCGCCGGTTTCTCCAAGGGTTGCAAATGCAGCAATGCCAGCACCTGCACCGTTTTCCCCAAACCCATTTCGTCCGCCAGCAAGGGATGCGTCCCCAGCCTTAGCATGTGCGCCAGCCACGCCACACCTTTCGCCTGATACGGGCGCAAAAATTCCGGCAAATGCTCCACCGCCTCCGGCTCCGCCAACAATGCGTCCCGCCACGCCTGCAAAGCGCCTTCCGCCCTCACGCGAATCCTTTCCTCGCCAAACAGCGACAGCAACTGGTAACGCGGCAACGCCGTCTCTTCCTCCGGCCAGTCCGCCAGCACCGCCCGCTGCCGCACCCCCAGGCGCGCCATTCCTTTGCCCGGCACCAGCACACTCCCTCCATGCTCCCCGATCAACCGGCGCACGGTTTCCTCCGGCAGCCAGTCCCCGCCCCATCCCATCCGCCAGCGATACTGAAAATCCCCCGCCGCATCCTGCTCCACCACCGCCTCCATTTCCAACGGCGGCAAATCCCGGCCCAGCAAACGAATTTCCTCCGCGCCTTCCGTCCGCCACCGCTCCGTCCACCGAAGCAGTTCCCTCTGCACAAAATGCGCGACCGCCGTCGGCGAAACCAGCCGCCAGCCCGCCGCCAGCCCGTCAAAGGCAAATCCGCCCTTGCGCGCATGCGTCGCCAGCCGCAACAGGCTCTCCCGTTCCTTTAACTCCAGCTCGGCCGCCGGCAGCGCCCGCTCCCCGTAGGCCGCAATTCGCCGCTTTCCTCCGCCCTCCACCCATTCCGGCACGCACAAAATGCCGCTGCCGTTCGCCGAAAAACACAGCACCAACTCCCGGGCAGGCGTTTCCTTCGGCGATGTTTTTTTCTCCGATCCGGATGCGGGTTGCGGCGAAATTTCCTCCGCCCGCGCCGGTTCCTCCGCCGGTTTTTCCTTTGCGATTCCCGGCTCATACAAGGCCCGGTCCGCCAACTCGTCCGCAATCAATTCCTCCACCTCATACAGTCCGGCCACCGCCAGCGTCTCGCCCCACAATGGCCGCTCCAACGTGGTCCGCCACACCAGCCGCCCGTCCTGCCAGCCCAGCACCGCGTGCGCCGCCTCCCCGGCCCACTCCCCGTAAACCGTCGCCTCCGCCTCAAACACCGCGATCTCCCGGATTTCCCTTTGCCGGTACATCGCCCGCCCGGCACTCAACACTTCCTCCGAAAACCACGCCTCCCAATTCACCGCCAGCCGTTCCACCCACGACTTACTGCATCACCCTCCGCAGCGTCTTTCAACCGCCAAGTCTCCTTTTCCCGCAAAAGAATAAACCTGTTGACCATTGCCCACTTCCACATTCCCTCGCCTATGTATGGAGAATGCGGAACGGCAACCGGCACGGTTTCCTTCGCCTCCAAAAAAACCTCACTCCCCAGTTCCCATGAAAAAACTCACTCCTCTCCTCGGCGCCCTCTGCCTTTCCCTCGCCGCCGGCTGCTCCAGCGACCAGTCCTCCTGCCCCAAGGAAACCTCCGAAGAAAGCTTCTGCGCCAAGGGTGCCCTGCTCGCCACCAACGCCGAACTCGAGGCCGCCGCCTCCTCCGAATGGGTGCTTGCCGAGCAAAACATTCCTTCCGAACAGCCGCTGCAAATCCCCACCCAGCGCAAGACGACTCTCGCCGCCAAGGACGGACGCCTCTACGGCTGCTCCGGTGTCAACCGCTACGGCATGAGCGTCACCTTCACCGACGGCAAACCGTCCTTCAAACCGGGCATGTCCACCATGATGGCCGGCCCCGAGGCGGACATGCGGTTTGAACGGGCCTTCCTCAAAGCGCTTTCCTCCGTCCAAACCTTCACCCTGCAGGGCGACGACACCCTGATCCTTTCCTCCGCCGACCAGCCGCGCCTGCTGGTCTTCACTCGTCCGCAACAGGCTGAAGCCGGAAAAAAGTAAATTTCTTCGTCCGCACCTAATGCCCGCGCCGCCTCCCGCAAAGCATCCTCCAACGCGTACAAGTAGGCGGCAAATTGCTCCCGCCCCTGCTCCGTCAACAGCACCGTCGTCCGCGGACGCCCCGCGCCGGTTTCCCGGTACGAGGTCACCACGCCCGCCGCCGCCAACGCCATCAGGTGCGCCTTCAAATTGCCGTCCGTCAGCCCGCAAGCCTCCCGCAGCGCGGTAAACCCCACGCCATCGGAAGACTCCGCCAGACACGCGACTATCGCCAACCGGCTTTTCTCATGAAAAACCTTTTCTAGCGCCTGAAATGTGGAGGGATCAATTTTCATCGTCGTTGGTAAAAACACAGGTTCCCGCCTCCAGCCTCCCGGCCTTCCGCGTCTCTTCATGGAGAATGAAGCCGCCGGTCCACTCCCCAAAGAAAAACATGCCGCCCAGCACCAGCGGATCTCGCCAGGCCCAGTCCCCGCCCAACAGCACAATTGTGCTCATCGTCAGGTAAAACCAGCCCACCCAGCGAATCCGCCACGGCAGCGCATACTTCGCCGTGAACTGCGTCAGGCCCAGCAAGCCCAGCCACATTCCCGGCAGCAAATCCGGCACCCCCGCCTGCGCCAACGCCCAAGTCAGCACTCCGCCCACCCAGAACATCGGCAACGGCTCCAGCGCCGGCCCCAGATTTTTCCCCCGCCCGGTCAGCCGCCACCACACCAGCGCACCGTAATTCATCGCCACCGCGCCGCAAAAAACCACCCCCCACACCGTCAGCAGCGCCTGCTCCTTCTCCCCCCACCCCGCCCAACGCGCCACGCCGCTCAACAACAACGCCCACGTGCCGCCCGCCGCCCGCGCCAGCCCCGAATAACCATGAAAACGCTGCCGCTCCAACACCCGTTGCCGCAGCTCCGCCACCATCCCGATCGTTTCCTGCACATTCATGCGCGCCACAGCCATTTCCTCCGCTAGCAGGGTTTGAGGCGCATCCGCACGCCGCGGCGGAAAAATCCCACCACCCGCACCGCCCGGACCGAGCCATGATCCAGCCACCACAGCCGAATCCGGTGCAAACGCCCCTCCCGCTCCACCGGCGCCTCAATCGCCCAGTACCCGCCTCCGAGTCCCGGCTCGCCGTCGCCCAGATGCAAAATTTCCTCCGCGTCCGTCAGCCCGGTCGCCCGCAACACCTGCCGCGCCGGCCCGGTGCTGGGAAATCCGACATACCAACACCCGCCCTCCAGCTTCCGAAAACAGACCTCGCCGCTCTCCGGCAATTGAAACGCGCTCAGGTGCACCGCCACCCGCTCCGTCCTCACCTTGCGCGTTTTTTGCAGCGTTAGGCCCAGCGAAAACAATGCCAGTTCGGTTAAGCGCCATGCGGTCATGGATCAAAGCTTTGCAAAACAAAGCTACTGCGCAAGCCTTATTTTTCCTCCGTATCCACCCGCACCAATTCCGCCGCCCCCACCCGCACCAAAGCCAGCGCAATTTTCCCCTCCTCCAGTCCGGTCAGCCGACTCAGGGCTTTTCGATAAAGCCGCATCTGCCCGGCATGCCGCGCCCGCACCTCCTCCGCGCTGGCATCATCCGTCTTGAAATCGTAAATCCTCGCGCCATCGCTCCCCACCACCACACGGTCAAAAACCCCGCTCACCACCTCGCCATCCACCCGCAACAATTCCTCCGCGCCGTCCGCCCGCGCAAAAACCTCCCGCAAGGCTGGCTCCGCCAAACAACCCTCCGCCAGCTCCCGCGCCCGCTCGCTCACCGCCTGGCCCCACTTCACCGCCAGCCGTTCGCTTTCCCTCGCCAG
>CALNBE010000135.1 GCA_937874455.1 uncultured Opitutia bacterium
CCATTGACATCGACCTCCAACTGGCCGCCGAGAATGCGCTCGCCGAGGATTTCCCCAATCACACCGGCGCCGTCGTCGCCCTTGATGTCAAAACCGGAGAGGTACTGGTCTGCGCCAATCATCCCAACTTCGACCCCACCCGGATGAACTACCTCAATTACCGCGAGGAATTCGAAAGCGCAGGCGGCTCGCTCTGGTACAACATCGCCACCCAGTACGGCTACCCGCCCGGCTCCGGCTTCAAACCCATCACCGCCATCGCGGGACTGCGTTCAGGCGTCGTCACCCCGGACGAAATCATCGAATGCGGCCCCTTCCTCGAAATCAACGGACGGCGTTTCCCCGACAACACCCGCTGGGGCCACGGACCGGTCAATCTGCGGAAAATGCTGCAGGTCAGCGCCAATGTCTATTGCTACACAATCGGCCTGCGCATGGGCATCGAGCCGCTAGCCGCCGAGGCCCGCCGCTTCGGGCTCGACCAGCCCAGCACGCTGGAAATCGCCCCCGCCCCCGTCCGCAACCACGTGGTGCCCGATCCCGCCTACAAACGGCAGATCGGCCAGGGCGGCTGGGTGCCGGGCGACACCGCCAACACGTCCATCGGACAGGGGTTTCTCATGACCACCCCGCTCCACATGGCCTCCGTGATCGCCTCCATCGCCCGCAACGAAACCCGCACCAACGTCACCATTCTCCACGATCCCAATCGCACCCAGCGTCCGAGCTTTTCCCACGGCGGGACCGCCATCGGACTCCCCGAGGAACAATACACCGCGCTCATTGAGGGCCTGGCCGCCTGCGCCGACTGGGGCGGCACCGGCCGGCTGGTCAAGGGGTTGACCCGCACGCCTGTTCCCGGACTTAAGCTCCTCGATGTTTCCGTCGCCGCCAAGACCGGCACCGCCCAGGTGCGCAACAACCGCGCCGATGTCGCCTGGGTGCTCGCATTTGCTCCGGTGGAAAACCCGCAAATTGCCATCGCGGTCATGATCGAAGGAAAAGACGGCGAACGCTTCGGTGGCGGCACCAAGGCCGGCCCAATTGCCAATGCCGTGCTCGCCGCATGGGAAAAGCAGCAGCAGGAACAACAACTCCGCCAATAAAAAACCCTCCGCTGCCGGAGGGTTTCCTTTGCGCCGCTCAATGCGAGGTCTTGATCTCCACCACGTCGTGCGGATTCGATTCCCTTTGCCCCGCCGCCGAAACCCGGATGAACCGGGCCCGCTCACGCAGGCTCTTCAAATCCGCAGCGCCGAGATAGCCCAACCCGCTTTGCACGCCACCGGCCAGCGTCGCCAGCACCTGATCCACCGAGCCGGAAACTTCCTTCAACGCCTCAATGCCTTCCGCCGCCACCTTGGTCAGCTTGTTGTTCTTCGCAGTGTCGTGGCCGTAGCGCGAGGCCGAGCCTTTCTTCATCGCCTCCAGGCTGCCCATGCCGCGGTATTCTTTGTAAAGCTTTCCGTTGATCTCCATGAGCTTTCCGGGCGCTTCCTTGCAGCCCGCCAGCATACCGCCAAGGATAACCGCGTCCGCCAGCGTCAACGCCTTCACAATGTCGCCGCTCTTGGTGATCCCACCGTCGGCGATAATCCGCACGCCGCGTTTCGCCGCCGCCCGCGAGGCCACGTAAAGCGCCGTCAACTGCGGAATCCCCACCCCGGCCACCATGCGCGTGGTACAGATGGAGCCGGGCCCCTGCCCGACCTTGATGGCATCCGCCCCGGCATCGGCCAGAAAGTCTATTCCTTCGCCGCTGGTCACATTGCCCGCGATGATCGTCAGCGCGGAAAACCGTTCCCGGATCAGCCGCACCGCGTCGCCCACGCCCTTGGAAAGGCCGTGCGCGGTGGACACCGCCACCACATCCAAACCTTCCGCCACCAACGCGCCCAAATGCGCCAGCAGATGGTCGCGGTCGATTTCCCCGTCCGGCTTGCGCGGCACCGAAATCGCCGCCCCGGCCCGCAGCCGGAACTGGTCGTCCCGCGTCGCGCGCAGGCTGGCCTTCGATTCACCGGTGATGCTCTCAATGTCCGACAGGGTAAACAGGCCGCGCAAATGCCCCCTGGCATCCACCACCAGCAATTTGTTGATGCCGATTCGCTCAGAGAAAATACGATCCGCCGTCGCAATCGGATCCTTTCCCAAATTGCTTTCCTGAATCTGGCAAACGTCCTGTCCCGGCGTCATCGCGTCCGCCACCCGGAGGTGCTTGTGCCGCTCCTTCACCACGCTGCCGCGCAACAGGCCGATGAATTTCCCCGACTGGTCCACCACCGGGAAGGTGGTGAACTTGTAATCGCGCTCCTCGATCAGGTGCAGGATGTCCGCGATGTGCAGATCCGGCGACACCGTGACCGGCTCGTCGATCATGCCGTGAATGTAGCTCTTCACCTTGTGCACGCGGGCAATCTGGTCCGCCTCCGCCATGTTGTAATGGATCAGGCCCAGGCCGCCGTTCAGCGCCATCGCAATCGCCATTTTCGACTCCGTCACCGTGTCCATGTCGGAGGAAATAACCGGCAGGGAAAGTGCGATGCGTTCCGAGAGCATGGTGTCCAGGCGCGTCATGCGCGGGAGCACTTCGGTGTACCGCGTGGCCAGCGAAACATCGTCGTAGGTCAGGCCGGTTCCGGCATTGTCAGGGAAGAACTTCTCTGCGGGCTTGTAGAAAAGCGGGTCATCGTGCGTGTTGATTTCTGTGTTCGTGGCCATAGTCGTTTGCTTTCCCCCAGCTCGGGTAAGGGGCATCCGCCCCCCTGACAATTTATTTCTGCAAAAAAGTCCCTGTTTTTCGCTTCTCTAGTGCAAGTAATTCTCCCGCAATTGCTCCCGCTGCTCCGCATTCAGTCCAAACTCATGCTCCAGATAGGCCTCCAGACTGCCAAACCGCTCCTCTATTGCAGCAAACATCGCCTCCAAAAACTCCTCCCGCACCGACAGTAACACCCGCATTCCCGGTAACGCCACCGCAGGGACTTCCTTTTCCAGCGATAGTAATTCCTCCGCGGTAAAGGCCGCCAGCATTTCCCCGGTGCGCAGATAATCCGCCAAAATCGCCTCCCGCCCCACGCCGAGGGCACTCAGCACAATCGCACTCGCCACGCCAGTCCGGTCCTTCCCCGCCATGCAATGAAACACCAACGCACCCGCCCTCTGCTGGCGCAGACTTGCCATCAAGTGCCGGTAGGCGGGATTTTCAAATGGCAGCCGCGCGTACAACCGGCGCATGAACGCCACGGGATCCCCTCCGGCAATCGAACTTTCTGCCAACTGACGCAAGTCCGCTCCGCCGCCCGCCTCCGGATTCGCCGGCATCACCTCGTAACGAATGCCGGGCAGCGCGACATTGGGCCGGCCCAGCACCTCTCCTGGGTCGCGAAAATCTATCACCCGCCGCACGTCCCACTCGCGCAGCCGCGCCACGTCCGCCGCCGTCAACCGGCCCATTTCCCCCGACCGAAACAGGCGCCGCGCGCGTACCCGGCGTCCGTCCGCAGAAAAAATTCCACCAAGATCCCGGAAATTGATCCCGCCCTCCAACAGCACGGGAAAACTGCTGGAAGAAAACGGCGGGGCGGGCGGCGGATTTTCCATGCGTCCTAAGACTGCGACCGGCGCGAATTCTCCCAAGTCTTTTTTACGCTTTCCGCATTTGGGGGAATTTTCCTTCTGCCTCACTCCGCGCCGCCCGCCAGCCCATGATCATTCGCGTTTTTCGGCATCGCATAAAAAACCCTCTCCATTACCAGCCCTTTGGCGGGAGCCGTCGGCACCCTGGCGTCCGCCACGCCAGCCGCCCGGTAAGCGAGCAGTTCCTCCGGGGTCATATGCCCCAGCCCGACTTCCAATAGTCCGCCCACCAGCCGCCGGACCATTTTGTAAAGATAACCGCTCGCCTCAGTAGTCACCACAATGTGCTTTCCCCTCCGCCTCACTTCCAGCCGGCGCAGATCCTTGACCGGATTTTCCTTGTCCGAAGTGTCGCGATGCCGCCCGCCGAAGGCGGAAAAATCATGCACACCCAGCAACATCGCCGCCGCGGACTGCATCGCCGCAACATCCAGGGTGCGCTTCCCTAGCGAGAGGCAAAACCGCGTTTTCATCGGCAAGGCAAAGCCCTCGTAAAGGTGGTAACTGTAGCGCTTCCCGTAAGCGGAAAAACGCGCGTGAAAATTTCCTTTGCCGAGTTTGATCCCGGTCACGACGATGCCCTGCGGCAGCCCGGTGCGCAGCGCGCCACGCAGCGAATCCAGTCCGTGCCGCCATTCCGCGTCGAAATGAAAAACCTGGCCCCGCGCATGCACCCCGGAGTCGGTGCGACCGCTGCCGTGAATGCGGATGGGGCGGCGAAAAATTTGCCCGAGGCGTCGCTCCAAAAAATCCTGCACGGTGTTGCCGCTAGCCTGACTCTGCCAACCGAAGAAATCCGTGCCGTCGTAAGCCACCGTGCAAACAAACCGAGTCTGCCCTTCTGGCAGATCGTTTTTCCTCCCGCCAGGAAGCGGCAGGTTTGGCCGGCGCAGCGTTGTCCGCTTCATTCCGTCGCTCCGCCTGTTGCCGTCCGGGGATGCGCCCGGTCGCCCGCCAGCAGTGCCAGCGCCCGCGCCCGCACATCCATGGCCTGCATGCCCTGCTCGCTCAGAGGATTGATCGCGATGATCTGGTCCATCAGATTCACGACGGCTTGGTGGTCGTGCACTTTCTTGTTTCCGTAAACATTGAGCTTTAAAAACAGCACTTTTTGCAGGTGCTCGTTGGCCGGATTTTCCGCCGCCACAAACTCGTCCACCATCTGCAGCGCCGCCCGGAAATCCCGGTCCTCGGTGATCGACCAGCGCACACTGGCCCGCAGCGCGTCCAGTTTGGGAGAAAAAATGATGTCTGCCGCCACTCCGGTGGCATCGGTGGGATCGAGTTCCCGCAATTCCTTCAACTCTCGCTCGTAATGGCGTACCACCAGTTCCTCGTCCAGCATCCGCAAGGCCTGCGCCATAAAAACCGCCCGCATCCCCGGATCGTTGTCCGCCGCCTCCATGTATTGATCGCGCTTTTCGCGAATTTCCTGCAAGGCGCCCAAGTGTCGGGCGTATTCTGCCGCACCCAGATTGCGGTAGCCGGTGAGCGCATAGGGACGTCCGGCCTCATCCGCCAGCACCACGGTCGGGAAAGTCCGGATGTTCCATTTCTCGCACAATTCCCGTTGCTCCCGGGCACGGGCGTCGTCCTCATGCCGCTCCGTCGGGTCCACACGCAAAAACACAAAAGACTTGTTGGCGATCACCGCAAAAGCCGGACGGTCCAGCACCTCCAGCTCGATGCGCCGGCTCCAAGAGGAGTTTTTCCCTTCGAGAAAAACCACCAGAATGTCCTTTTCCTCCTCCTGTGCCAGCTCCCGCGCCTCGGCCATCGAGGTCTGCCAGTTGATCACCACCGACTCTTGGGCGGGAAGCGGCCCGCCATCACCGCCATTTGGCAGCGTGATTTTTGCAGAAAAATTTTCTCCGGGAGCATCAGCAGTTGGAGAAAGGGGGAATTCCTCCGCCAAACGTGCCGGCATGCTTCCGGACTTTGCGGCGGGATCCGATTCGCCGGAACCGGCCCCCTTCTCCTCCGTCCGGTTCGCGACCGCCGTCGGCAGCGTTTCCTCCGCGCCGGAACAAGGTTGACGCGACTGTTGTTGCGCGCAGCCGGTCAACGCCAGACCGCCCAAAATCGCACCCCAGAGACGGGGAGAAAGCGGAGATATTTTTTTCATGACATCTGAATAAAAAGACACACTTCGGTCTCTCCGGTTCCTTCCCGGTAAAAACCTTGCGTGGCCGACATGTTGCTCAGCCGAGTTTTTTCAGGCGCCGCACCGTGTCGTCGCCGAGCTTTCCCTTGGTCGCAATGTGCTTGAGGATGACCTGCACAAAGGCGTTCTGCTCGAAGGCCCCGCGCACTTGCTCGAAGTCCAGCTCCTGCTCGTTGCTGGTGCCGTCCGCGCCGAAACCGGTCTTCGCCGAGAGGGAAAATTCCTTCCGCGCGTCCTCGTAAATCATCCGGTCCAGCCCCAGCACCGCTTCCTTCCACTGCTCGACGATTCCAATCACCTCCGCGGCGGTGATGGTCGCGGGGGAAATTCCGTAAAACGCCTGGATTTTCTCCCAAGCCCAAGTCCACTCCAGCGAGTAATACCGGTCGTGCAAATCGGCCAGCGCCGCGTTAATCTGCTCCAGCCGATTAAACTTCCCCGCCTCGATCCGCTCCAGCAGACGGTCGATTTCCCCCGCCGGCGCAATCAGTCCGGAAATGTCGCGCCATTCGCCCAAACCCGCGCGCGAATCGGGCCGCAGCGCCGCCCGCAACTCCGCCTCGGTGGAAAATTCCCTTCCTTCGAGCCGCGAGATGATCGAGTTGCCGAGGAACTTGTGAATCGCCATCGTGTAGAGGCGCAGGCCTTTTTCCAGCGAGCTGTTTTTGATTTTGCAACTCTGGTACGTGTAGGTCTCCGAAGTCGCGCCGCAGGTCTGTTGCAACTCTTTCAAAATCGACACCGCCCGAAACATTTTCTGCACGGTGTAGGGGCTGAGAAGGTTGAAATTGATCTGGTCGAGTTTTTCCGGGTCGCGGCGCCGGTCGCGCTTGGGGAATTTCTGCGCGTCCCGAATTGTCCCCACGCTGCGCAGATTCGCCGCCGGCACCAAAACTGACTCGTCCTTGCTTTCAATCAGGTACGAGAACGGCATGTCCGAGGTGTCCATGTGCCGGTAGTGACGCCCCATGATGAGCGAGAACGCTCCCACCCGCGCCGGCCAGAGGATGTAGGAGTCGCTGGTAGTCTTGGCTCCTCGCTCCACGATGCCCTGATGAATCGGGCCGAGCTTGTAAATGTGGTTGCTCTGGTTGGAGCCGGAACCCGCGTTGATAAAGGAAAACATGCCTGCGATCAGCAACGTGGACTTGTGGTGCGTCACCGTGTAGGGCCCGGCAAAAACCGAGCAGGCCTCGCCATTTTCCCCAAGACAGTTGCTGAAAAACAGCGTGTTGCTCGCCGAATAAGTGTGCCCGAGGTCGCAGCACTGGCCGACGAAGCAACGGGTCAGCATCGTGCCATCCTTCACCCGAGAGCCGCTGGAAATGATGAAATCCTCCGCAATCACACCGTAGCCGATTTCCACCGGATCGTGCGCATTGCTGTTAATACTGCCGTTTTCCAACCGACACACTCCCTCCAGCCGCGCATGGCTGCCAATCCGCACATTGCGAATCAACCCGGAGTTGGTTATCACCACTTCGTCACCGATTTCGCCAAACTCCGCCGTCCGCCGCGCCGCGTACTCGCGCACCAACTCCTGCAGCCGCCGCACCAGTTCCGGACGGT
>CALNBE010000136.1 GCA_937874455.1 uncultured Opitutia bacterium
CCCTTCCGTGGGAACGCTGGAGGAGTGAGCGCCCGCTGGAGCATGGCGGGCAGTTGAAAATCGTGATCAACCAGCAATTGGTGACTAGCCATCTGGGCGACAACCGGCTGCTGGAGCGGCTGAGCGCGACGCTGGTGGACATCAACGAGCCTGACCACCGAATTATCGCCGCGACACTGTATTTGCGCGAGAGCCAGCAGCTGCCTGTGGTGCTGGTGACCAAGGACGCCTGCATGGCGCTCAAGGCCAAGGCGCTGGGGCTGGAGGTGGAAGATTATCGCAATGACCGGGTGGAGACGGACGACACGGGTGATTACGCGACAGTGCAGTTGAGCGAGGCGGCGATGGAGGAGTTTCGTTCGCTGGGTCGGGTGCAGTTGGACAAGCTGACCAACGGCGAGCTGTATTTGAACGAATATGTGATGCTGGTCTCGGATGGCTGGACGGAACCGGCGCGTTTTGTCGGGGAGGATACCTTTGTGGCGCTGCCGCTTTACCGGGAGTTTTTCAGCACCGAGTCCGGAGCGCGCAGGGGCATCCAGTTGCCGAAGGGGATGCGGGTGCTCCCGAAAAACCACGAGCAATGGATTTTTCTCGATGCGCTGCTCAATCCGGAGATCCGCCTGGTCACCTGTTTTGGCCGAGCCGGGACAGGAAAGACCTTTCTCAGCATCGCCGCGGCGCTCAACCAGGTGCTGAGCGATTTTTCCCCCTACAAGAAACTCTATGTCTCGCGGCCAGTGGTGCAGATCGGACGCGATCTGGGCGCGCTGCCCGGCACCAAGGAGGAAAAGTTGAGCCCCTACATCCAGCCCTATTTCGACAATTTGGAGGTGCTTTTCTCTCAGCGCAGTCTGCTGGAGGACGCTCGCGACCAGCTCGGCACGCGGCAGCAGCGGAAGAAAAATCACGGCGGCAAAACCAAGGCCAAGGCGCAGATTTTCGGCGGCAACGGCAATGGTGGCAGCGTGGCGGGCGGAGGGGCTTCCACCGCCCGCAAGCCCTACCAGTGGTTGCTGGACAGCGGGCTGATTGAGATCGAAGCGATGACTTTTATCCGCGGGCGTTCCATTGGGCACTCCTTCATGATTGTGGACGAGGCGCAGAACATGACGCCGCACGAAGCCAAGACGGTGATCACCCGGATGTCGGAGGGCAGCAAGCTGGTTTTGATAGGGGATTTGGACCAAGTGGACACGCCGTATCTGGACAGCAAGTCAAACGGCTTGATTCACGCGCATGAACGGATGAAAGGGCACGCGATCACCGCGCACGTGCGTTTGCTGCAAGGCGTGCGCAGCGAGCTGTCCGAGTTGGCGGCGCATTGCATGTAGTTTTTCCCGTTGGGACTGGTTTGGCGGGGGATTAACCGCGTGGTGAATTTGCGAAGGAAATTTCCTTTGGCGGAGAATACTGCGGAGTGTCGGCGGGCGAAAATTATCCAAAGCCAACTTTTTTGATATTGTACCGACGGTGGCAAAAGTGGGTCAGTTTTTCCCTTGGGAAATGGCAGGCTGAAAGAGGACGCTTTGTGTTAGTAAGTTGTGAATAGTATGTGGAGAACCTATGTATTCGTTTAGCTGATAGTGGTTAAGAGCGCAGCTTCTCTTTCGAGAAAACAGCGATTTTTCCATGATTTTTTGTCCTAAAAGAACAGGGTGAATCCACATCCCTCTATTCTGAAACCCTTAACTTTTCGATACCACAATGAGTCTTTCCACAGTTAATTTTTACGACAGAAACGTCGGTGCCGGTTCGACAGCGAATGGAGTGGCCTACATCCGCAAGAGGGATGGTCGCAAAGAAATTTTCTACCTCGAAAAGATCACCCATGCGATTCAGGCGGCGGTGTTTTCGGCGGGCTTGCACGATCATTCCCTTGCGGCGGTGGCGACCCAGCGGGTGGCTGAAACCTTGCGGAGTGAATTCCAAAGCCGGGAACCGGGAGTGGAGGACATCCAGGATGTGGTGGAGCGCACGCTGGTGGCGATGAACCGCTTCGAGGTGGCCAAGGCGTACATCCTTTACCGGAAGGAACGGAGCCGGGTGCGCGACACAAAATCGCGCCTGATCAAGACACTGAACGGAATTGTCTTCGACGACGCGGAGAACAACGACCTGAAGCGCGACAACGCGAACGTGGACGGAAATACCGCGATGGGTACGATGTTGAAGTTTGGCTCGGAAAGCTCGAAGGAATTTTCCCGCACCGTCCTGTTGAACCCGGAGCATATTTCTGCCCACGACAACGGGGACATCCATATCCACGACTTGGATTTCCTTCCCATGGGCACGCTTACCTGCTGCCAGATCGACATCAACGAATTGTTCGAAAAAGGCTTTGGCACCGGGCACGGCAGCATTCGTCCGCCCAAGAGCATTGCCAGTTACGCGGCGCTGGCGGCGATCATTTTGCAGTCGAACCAGAACGAGCAGCACGGCGGCCAGAGCATCCCGAACTTTGACTATGCGATGGCCAAGGGCGTGCAGAAAACCTTCCGCACCCAGTTGATCGACGCGCTGGGGAAGTTTTTGAAATTTGAGGGTCAACCGGCAGCGAAGGAAGACCTGAAGAAGGCGCTGGCGCAATGGGAAGCCGCAAAGGAAACTCACCGGTGTTCGTTCCCCAAGCTGGAGGATGTCGCGGCAAAAACCGCTCTGGTGGAAGCGCTGCGCGGCGTGGCCCCGCTGGTTTCGGAGGATGTGTTGACCAGCGTGTGCGAAGTGGCGGCGGAAGATACCCAACGCTCAACGGAGCAGGCGATGGAAGGCTTCATCCACAATTTGAACACCATGCACTCGCGGGCCGGAGCGCAGGTGCCGTTCACCTCGGTGAACTTCGGCACTGACACCACGCCGGAGGGCCGGCTGGTGATCGGCGCGTTGCTCAAGGCGGTGTGGAACGGCATGGGGCAGGGCGAAACGCCGATTTTCCCCATCACCATTTTCAAGGTGAAGGAAGGCGTGAACTACAATCCCGGCGACCCGAACTATGACCTGTTTAAGCAGGCGATGCGGGTTTCGGCGAAACGGCTGTTTCCGAACTTCGTGTTCATCGACGCGCCCTTCAACCTACAATATTACAAGGCTGGCGACTACCGAACGGAAATCGCCACCATGGGCTGCCGCACCCGGGTGTTCAGCTCGATTTTCCCGGAGAGCGACGGGCGCATCACCTCGCGGGGGAATCTTTCCTTCACCACCATCAATCTCCCGGCGCTGGCCATCAAGCACGGCATTGCGTTGCGGGAACGCGGCGAGGCGGATCTGGACGGTTTTTATCAGGAGCTGGACGAAAAAATCGACCTGGTGGCGGCGCAGCTGCTGGAGCGCTTTGAAATTCAGGCGAACAAGACCCCGCGCAATTTCCCCTTCCTGATGGGGCAGGGCGTGTGGATGGGCAGCGAGAAGCTGAAGCCCACGGATTCCCTCCGCGACATCATCAAGCACGGGTCGATTTCCTTCGGGTTTATCGGACTGGCGGAGACACTGGTGGCGCTGATCGGGGAGCACCACGGCTACAGTTTGCGGGCCCAGAAACTGGGCTTTGAGATCATCAGCCACATGCGCAAGCGCGCCGACGAATTGGCGCAGCGGCACCAGTTGAATTTTTCTTTGCTGGCGACGCCGGCGGAAGGAATTGCGGGCCGTTTCACTGCCATTGACCGGGGCCGTTTCGGGCGGATCGCCGGGGTGACGGATCGCGACTATTACACGAATTCCTTCCACGTGCCGGTTTACTATACCATCGGCGCGGCGGAAAAGATCGAGATCGAGGCGCCCTATCATTCCCTGTGCAACGCCGGGCACATTACTTACATTGAGATGGATGGTTCGCCGCTGGAGAATATGGACGCCTTCGAGGCGGTGGTGCGCAAGATGAAGGAATCCGGCATCGGCTACGGCAGCGTGAACCATCCGGTGGACCGCGATCCGGTCTGCGGCTTCATGGGCATCATCCATGACGTGTGCCCGAAGTGCGGACGCCGGGAGAACGACGGCGGGCCGAAATTCGAGCGCATCCGGCGCATCACCGGTTATCTGGTCGGCACGCTGGACCGCTGGAACAACGCGAAGCGGAAAGAGGAGCACGACCGGGTGAAGCACACCGGAGGTAACGGCGCCGCGTAGGCAATTGGAAACAGGCGGCGGTGTTTCCCGCATCCTTTGCGATGCGCGGCACATCGCGGCCAGTTCCTGATGTTTTATTTCCACCCTATCTTTTCCCATGGTCATCCGGCTGGCGGCACCGTTGAGCAAGGACAGCATCGTTGATGGCGAGGGCTTGCGGACGGTCTTGTGGACGCAGGGTTGTTTGTTGAAATGCCCCGGCTGCCACAATCCGCACACGCATGATCCGGCGGGTGGGACGGTGGTGTCGGTGGAGGCGGTAAAATTCGAGCTGCGACAGATCAGATTGCAGCGCGGCATCACCTTTGCCGGAGGCGAGCCGTTTTTGCAGGTGGCGGCCTGCGCGGAAATCGCCCGCTTTGTGAAACAGCGCGGGTGGAATGTCTGGTGCTACACCGGGTTCACGCACGAGCAGTTGAGCCTGAATCCGGCTTTTGCGCCGCTGCTGGAGCAGGTGGATGTGCTGATTGACGGCCCGTTTGTGCTGGCGCAAAGGGATTTGACGTTGCGGTTTCGCGGCTCGCGCAACCAGCGTCTATTGCGGCTGGAGCGAGGGCGGATTCTGGCCGTGGAATAAAAGAAAGGGCGTTTGCCGTGCGCGGGTTTGACAAGCGGCGGCGGGAAGGACAGGTTGAGATTCCATCTCTTTTCCCATGTTCAACTACCGCCAATCGAACGAGCCGCAGAGCAATGACCGAGTGCTGAAGCGCGATGTCAAGGCCACCGTGATTCCCTCCGGCGAACCGGTGCAATTGCCAGCCGGAACGAAGGTCAACATCACCCACCGCCTCGGAGGAAATTTCACCGTGGTCTCGGATCACGGCATGTTTCGTATCGACGGCGCGGAAGCGGATGTGCTGGACGAGGCGGTGCCGACGGAGGCCGGAGCGGTGCAGGGCGAGACCACGGAGAGCGGATCGCAAGGGACGGCGGAGCATCCGGGCCACACCGGGGCTCCGGATCAGGAGGAAATCTGGCGGCAATTGAAGACGGTTTTCGATCCCGAAATCCCGGTGAACATTGTCGATTTGGGGCTGGTTTATTCCTTGCAAGTCGCGCCGGTTGAAGGTGCGGAGGACCGGCACAAAGTTTACATTGCGATGACCCTGACCGCGCCCGGTTGTGGGATGGGGCCGGTGATTGCGGAGGATGCGCGAAACCGGGTGTTGACAGTGCCCGGTGTGCATGAGGCCCAGGTGGAAATCGTCTGGGAACCACCGTGGACTTCTTCGATGATTTCGGAGGAAGGAAAGATGGAATTAGGCCTTTTGTGAGAAAGTTCTGAAAGGAAAGTTGTTGATGAATAAAAAGAAGGGTAAATTTTCGCCTGAAATGAAAATAAGTCTCAATTGCGTTTGACAACAGGAAGAAAACTCATTTTCTTTGGGGACAATTAAGAGTGCTTTGTTGGATTTGGGGTCTGCCAAAAAACCTGATTCAGCGAAGGATTCACCGATTCGACTGATAAAGAAATCCCGGACATCATTCCTTAAATTCTTTTGCAACCGGCTTGAGGGAGTTTGGTGGCAATGAAGGAATTGAGTCCGGGATTTTCTTTGGCCTAAATTGAACGCTAGTTAAGTGATTTTGTTTGATTTCAAAAGGAATTCGGACTGGGTGGCAGTTCTCAAAGGAACTGGCCATGGCAAAAAAATCCCCCCGGCAGACAATTTCCTCGGCCTTGACGATGTTGCGTGGCCGGCCGGTGGTGCGGGTGATTTTTGCCGGGGAATATTGCGGTCAGATTCATGCCGGAATCGGCCAGGCGGCGCGGGAGAAAGACCTGTTTCTGGATGACTGGTCGTCGGCGGTGGTGGCGGAGCGTCCGCCGCCATCCGGCGTCCTGGTGGTTGGCGCGGGGGAAACGGATTGTCGGGTGGCGGTGGCCCGGCTGGGCGGGCGGGTGGAGCGGTTGCCGGTGGAAATGGTGTGCCTTGAGGACAGGGGCTTTTCAACGGCGGAGCACCGGGATTGCTGGCGTCCGGACTGGACGGCTGCTGGCGCGCTGCTGGCCCGGCATGTGCATGCTTTGCAATTGCCGCATGTGGTCTGCTGGGAGCGGAGGAAATCCTCCGGACTTTGGCAGGGATTTGCGCGGGAGCTGGGGCGACTGGGCCAGCCTCCGGCGGCGAGATGGTGTTTGGCGGAGGAAATTTCCTTCGGGGATGTCTCGGTTTTTTCTGCGGACGCCCAGGCTTGGTTGTTGAGAAAACTGGCCCTGCTGCCGCGTCCCGGCGTGGTGGTGGCGGAGGATGACCAAATGGCGTATCTGGTGGTGATGACTGCGCGGAGATTGCATTTGCGGGTGCCGGAGCATGTGGCGGTGCTGGGGGTGGGCGATTGCCTGGCGGCGCAGGAAAAATGTCCGGTGTCGTTGTCCAGCGTCGATATGAACTGGTCCCGGCTGGGATATCTGGCGGCCAGCCGGCTAGCCCGGCGGCTGGCGGGCGCGACGCGGGAAGAGGAAAGCGCCCGGCTGGTGGTGCCGCAGGGAGTGGTGGAACGCGAGTCCACCCGGCAGTTTTACTCGGAGGACGAGGCGGTGGCGCGCACGGTGCAGCGGATCCGCCGGGATTTTGCGTGAAAAAGCGGGCGCAGGAGGCGGGGATTTCGGTGCCATTGCTGCACGCGCGTTATTCGAAGATGACTGGGATGACCATCATGAAGAGCCTGCGGGACATCCGGCTGGCGGCGGCGGCAACGCTTTTGCGCGAAGGAAATTTGAAACTGGAGTCGATTGCGGGGGAAACCGGGCTGGGCGACGTGCGCACTTTGTTTCGTCTTTTCAAGGAGCATTACGGAGTGACGCCGACGCAGTACCGTGATTTGCACCAGCACCCGGAGGAAGGATT
>CALNBE010000137.1 GCA_937874455.1 uncultured Opitutia bacterium
ATGGCAGAGCAGGTTGATTTTTTTGTTTCCCGCGATGACTCCGACTGGGAAATCGGCGGGCGGCAGGCGGCGGGTAACGGCAAGCGGGCCGATGCCGAGCGCGGGGAGGTTGATGCCGACCAGAGCGCGGAGGAAATGGTGCTGGTGGGCGAAATCGGCGGCGGGGCTGCCGTGGTTGGGCGGGCCGATCATCACGGTGCGGCCAAGGTTGGGCGGACGGTTTTTCCCGGAGAAAAGCAGCCGGGCGACCAGGCTGCCCATGGAGTGAGTGACAAAGTGGAGGCGAGGAAATTGTTCGGGGCGGAGCGCGCGCAGCCGGGCGGGGAGAAAATCCTCGGCGATGGCGGCGATGGGCAGGCGGCGGGACGGATAGCTGATGTTTTCAACGTGGAAACCCGCGCGGCGCAAATCCGCCTCCAGCCGCCGCATGATGAAGGCGTGCATGCCCACGCCGTGGAGCAGCACGACGCATTCTTTCCGGCGGGGAAAGTCGGCGGGGGGAGGAAGCATGGACGGGGTGTAGCGGAAAAATTCCTTTTCGGAAATAAAAAGTGCCGCAACGAGACTGAAGGAAAAGCAAACCACTGGTGGTTCGATCGGCCAGTTTCACCGGGGATGCCTGCGCTTTAAACAAAGAAGTTTTAAACAAGCCCAATGACCAGACCGAGGAAAAGAACCAAAAAGTAAGCCACTGGCGAGTCGGAGAAGTAGTCCAGAAGCCAGAAGTAGAGTGAGGATGTCGCGGCGATGATGGCGGCGGCAATCAGCGTGTTCAGCAACGGGACATTGAGCAAAAGAAACATGCCGGTGACGACGACAGTATAGATGCCGGAGCAAAGGAAGGGTCTTGATGTGGCCACAAGGAGACGGGTGAGACCAATCAGAAGCAGGATTTTAAACAACAGGAAGTACATGATGATGGGTTTTGTTGATGGGGGTGTTTTATGCCGGTTTTTTCCGGCGGAGGAAAAATCCAGTGCGGGTCTGCAGGACTTCGAGGAGAAGGGTGAGAAGGAACGCGACGAGGAGCGGCTGGCTGATGTCCACCCAGGAGGCACGGCGGGGCGCGGACCAGACGGAAGGCAGATCGAGGCGCTCGGTGCCGCCGCTGGCGATGGAAAGATTGCGCAGGGTTTCGACGCGCGACGGGTCCATTTCCCATTCGGGATTGAGGGCTGCGGCCACCGGGCCAAAGGGCAGGGCGAACGGCGGTGATTTTTCTTCCGCGCCAGGGGCAGGCGGCAGAGCGACTGCGCCGCGGATCCATTGTCCGGGCGGCAATTCGAGCGCGGCTTGATAATGCCCCGGAGCAATTTTTTCCCATGCGGCAGTCACCGGTTCATTGCTGGAGCCAATGGTGTAAACGAGCCGGGGCGGCGTCAGGGCGAGCCGAGTGAGCCAGGTGTCGTCGTGGCGCAAATCGATGTGCAAGGTGCTGCCGTCCACCCGGTGGTGGAGTCCGATGCCGGGGGGCATTTGGTCGCCCTGGAGCCAGCGGGTGAGGGTTTGGAGAAAATCGCCGTAGCCCGGCCAGGCGCGGATTTGGGCGGAGAAATCGCCGCCGAGGGGAAACGTGATGGCGGCGGTGCGGCCCGCGCCGCGTTGCCAGAAGGCGGTGAGCGGGGCCTGATATTCGTCACCGGAAATTGCGGCGGCGGAAGCCTGCGGGCGCAAGTAGCAGAGATTGTACCCGTCGATGGCGGTTGGCCAGGCCGGCTGGCGGGTGGCGAGTTCCTTCCAGCCTGTGGTGCCGATGAGCGGGGTGGCTTGCTCGATGAAGGCGGAGCGGGCGACGGCGACGGTTTCCTGGGCGAACATGCCGACCAACTGCCCGGGGTTTTCGTTGAAGAAAATGCGCCCCTCGCCGAGCTGCGCCACTTCGGTGAGAAATTTTCCTCCGCTGTCGGTGGCCTGGCCCATGCCGATGACGCTGATGGTGATGCCGTCCTTGCGCATGTCGGCGATGAGCTTTTGGTAGTTGCCCATTTCCTGAGTGGCGTCGTTGGCGTCGGCAAACACCACTACGTGGCGGCGACCGGAGGGGGATTTTTTCAGCACATCCCACGCGGCTCGCAGGCCGGTGGGCACGGCAATGCCGCCGCCGGAGCTTTGGATGCGGCGGGCGGCGGCAACGAGTTGCTTGCGGTTGGGGCCGACTTGCACCAGCGGGGAAAATTCGTGGGCGGAGGTGTCGACGGCGAAGACCGCGACGGAATCATTGTCGCCGAGCAAGTTGATGGCCTCGACGGCGCCGGCGTTGGCCAGGTCCATTTTTTGCAAATGGGAACCGGGGATGTTCATGCTCATGCTCCCGGAGCGGTCGAGGGCGATGGCCATGGCCAGGGCGAGTTTGCGGTGCTCCTGGCGCAGCTCCATGGAGACGGGCAGAATGGCGTCGATGTTGGAGCCGAAGTAGCCGCCGGCGGCGTAGCTGGTTTTTCCTCCGCCCATCAGCAGGCCGCCGCCCTGCGCGGTGACGAAGAAGGGCAGGGCATCGAGAAATTCGGGGCGCAGTTTGTAGGCTGGGACATTGTTTAGGACGACCAGTTTGGCGCCGCCGAGTTGGGTGATAGTGGCGGCGGCGGGGTCGGTGACCACTTCGACTGCGACGCCGTGATTTTGCAGAACGGCGATCAGTGGATCATCGTGATAGGCGGTGACCAGCAGGGCACGGGGGCCGCCGTCGGCCTCGACCCAGAGCGTACCGGAATTGTTCCCCGGCAGCGGGTCGTTGACGGGGAGAATGCGGGCTTGATAGCGAAGGGAACTGCCCTGAGTCACCCGGTCGGTGAAGCGGATTCGGGCCTCGCCGTCGACGAGGGTGAGTTCGCTTTGCCCGATCAGGGTGCCGTCACGGTAAACCTCCAGCGGCACGGTGCTGCCGGCGGGCCCGCGGGCAGTGAGGGAGAGGAGGAAAGCCTCGCCTGCACGGATGCGGGATGGGGCGGAAAAGTCGTGGATGCGCGAGTCGCCCGCGGTGTCGGAGGCAACGAGGCGGTAGTCGAGGGCGATTTCCTCGTTGATCAAACGCTCGGCCAGTCCGTCGAGTGGTTCGCTGCTGTAGCCGTCGGAGAGTACCAGCAGGCGGGAGGGCCGTTCGGGATCAAGGCGGGCAAGCGTGTAGCGGATGGCGGCGGCGAGCCGGGTGGCGTTTCTGTTGCCTGGATAGATGCTGGTACCGTCGCCCTCGGAGCGGAGCAACGGTTCGGCGGCGAAATCGACCACATGGAGCCGGTCATGTCCTCCGCGGGATTCTTCCAGGAGATTTTGCCATTCGGCCAGATTGGGGGCGATTTTGGCTTCGGCGGAAGCGGAACGGTCGGAAAGCACCCAGAGATCCAGCCCGTCGGCGGCGCGACGGATTTCGGGTTGGGCCAGCAGCAAGATGCCAAGAAGGAGACAGAGGATGCGCAGCGGTCGGTGCAGGCGGAGGTTCCTCCAGAACCAGCCCAAGGCGAGAAATGCGGGGAGGAGCAGGAAAAATTCAGGGTGAAGAAAACGCATCGGGAAGCGGAGAAAAATGAAACCGACGGAGAAGAGGGAGATGCGGGTTATTTCCCAGAAGGTCAACCAAGAGGATGCGCAACGGTACAGGCGGAGGGATTTTTCCCCGGAGGATTTCGATTGAACGCGCCCCGCGGGGCTTTAAGTCAGAAGGGCATGAAGCGTCTCCCGTTTTTCAATCATTGCTTCGGGGCCGGAATCCTCGCACTGGGGGTGTTGTTGCTGGCTGGCTGCGACGAGCCACAGGCGGGGGCGTCGATTCCCGAAACCGAGGAGACTCTGTACAAGGACGCGCAATTGCTGCGGGAGACGGATCCGGTGAGCGCGCGGGAGAAATTGTTGCAGGTCATCTCGAAACGCGGCAGCGACAATGCTCCTGGGTCGCATTTGGAGCTGGGGCGCATTTATCTGGACCGGAAGCAGGCGGTGGAGGCGATTTATCATTTTTCGCAATACGTGCGGCTGCGTCCCAAGTCGGAGCAGGCAGAGCAGGTGAAGGATCTGATCAACACCGCGCACAAGGTCTTCCTGCAAAACCTTCCTGGCCAGCCGTATTCGGGGAATGTCAATCGCGATGACTTGCTACAACGGCTGCGCATGGAAAATGACACGCTCAAGGGGAGAAATGCTGATCTGCAAAACCGCGTCGCCCAGCTGGAGCGAAACAGTGTTTCATTGCTGGCTGCGCAAAGGGAAGTGCCGGTTTCCACTCCCGCTGCCGTGGACTTGCAGGCCCTTTCGCCTGCCCAGCCACCACCGCCGCCACCGCCTACCGCGGCGCAGCAAATTCCCGCCACCTACACCGTGCAACAGGGGGATTCGTTGTACCGAATCAGCTTGAAGGTGTACGGGACGCATAGCCGCTGGCAGGAAATTTACCGCGCCAATCAGCACCAGATGAGCAGCGCGAACGATTTGAAAGTCGGCATGGTGCTCAACCTGCCGCGGTAAAACGGGAAGCAGGCGACACCGTGGGCGCGTCCGAGCTGCATTATTTCGATGCCAACGCCACCGCGCCTCTGCGTCCGGAGGCCCGGGCGGCTTGGCTGGCGGCGGAGGAAAATCTCTGGGCCAACCCCGCCTCGCCCTCGGCAGCGGGCAGCCGGGCGGCGGCGGAGCTGGAGCACTGCCGCAGTGTGCTGGCGGGATGTTTGAGTGCGATGCCGGAAGATGTCGTGTTCACCAGCGGCGCGACCGAGGCGAATAACGCAGTGCTGGCGTTCGAGGCGGAGCGGCATCCCGCAGGCGCCATCCTGGTTTCCGCCATCGAGCATCCCAGCGTGCTGGAGGCGGCGCAAAAGTTTTGGAAAAATCGGGTTCATCTGCTGCCGGTGGAGAGCAACGGAAGCGTCTCCCTCCACGCCTTGGAGGAAATACTGCGGGCGCATCGCGACATTTCCCTGGTCTCGCTAATGGCCGCCAACAATGAAACCGGCGTGCTGCAACCCTGGTGCGAAGCGGCGGCGCTGGCCCGCAATCACGGTGCGCGTTTTCATTGCGACGCCACCCAGTGGATTGGGCGGCTTTCCGCGAAGGAAATGGGTGCCTGCGATTATGTCGTGGGCAGCGGTCACAAGTTTGGCGGGCCGAAGGGCACGGGGTTTTTGAAATTGCGGGCAAAGGAAAATGTGGCGTTTGCCGGACAAGTGGGTGGCGGGCAGGAAAATCACCGCCGGGCCGGAACGGTCAACCTGCCCGCGATTACCGGAATGCTGGCGGCGCTGGCGGCGGGCGAGCGCGAGATGGAATTGCTGGCGGAGGAACACCGGAGCGCCCGGGCGGCCTTTGAGCAACGGCTGCGGCTGCGTTTTCCCTCCGCGATTATCCACGGTGAAGGCCGCGAACGTCTCTGGAACACGGTTTCAGTGGCAATGCCCCGGCATGGAAATTTGCGCTGGCTCAAGCGGCTGGAACGGCACGGATTCGTCGTTTCCACCGGATCGGCCTGCGCCACCGCCGACAACAAACCCTCGCACGTGCTGGCCGCGATGGGGTGTGCGGATGAAGTTGCCCGGCGCACCCTGCGGATCAGTGCCACGTCCGCCACGACGGCGGAGGATTGGCGCGGCCTGGCGCAGACGCTGGAAGTGGTGGCGCGGGAATTGGACGCGGACGCGGAGGAAAACGCCACCGGCGTGGTATTGCTGCCATGAGGATCACCCACCTCAGAATGGCGGACTTTCGCAATGTTTCCTTTGCGGAAACCGCGCTGGACGCACCGCGCATTTTCCTCCTCGGCGCGAACGGGCAGGGGAAAACCAACCTGCTGGAGGCGGTCGGACTGCTGCCCGCGCTGCGTTCCTTTCGCACGCCGGAAACCGCGCTGCTCATCCGCCACGGCGCGGCGGCGGCGCAAATGGCCTGCACGCTGGAGCACGAGCGCGAGGGCACGGTGACCGTGCAGGTGACGATTTCCTCCAAGAAAAAAAGCGCGACAGTGGACGGGGAAAACATCCGGCAAATGTCGGCCTACCTCGGACGTTTCCCGGTGGTGGCCTTTTGCTCCGACGACATCGAGTTGCTGCGCGGCGCGCCTGGGCGGCGGCGGCGCTGGCTGGATCTGGCCATCGCGGCGCACGACCCGGAGTATCTCGACGCGTTGCGCCGCTACCACGCGGCGCTGACGGGAAGAAATCTGCTGCTGCGGCAGCCAGAACCGTCCGCGGGGGAATTGTCCGCCTTTGAAAAAGTCCTCGCGCCCTGCGCCGCCGCCGTGGTGCGGGCGCGGAGGAAAACGCTGGAGGAACTGGGCCGGGAGCTGGTGGCGGCATGCGAGGGCATCGGCCTGCCGTCCGCGGTGGCCGGACTGGCTTACGAACCAAGCGCCGCGACGGAAGACGCCGGCGGCTGGGAGGAAATTTATCTGCGCCAACGGAAGGCTGACACGCTTTTGCGCACCACCCAGCGCGGTCCGCACCGGGACGATTTTCTCTTCCGTTTCGGTGCCCATCCCGCCCGGGATGTCGCCTCGGAGGGACAGCAGCGCGGACTGGTTTTGGGACTGGCGCTGGCCCAGTTGGTATTGGTGCGGCGGCGCACCGGACTCGCGCCGATTGTGCTGGCGGACGATATTCTCGGAGAACTGGACCCGGCGCGCAAACGCGGCTTTTGGGAAACCCTCGGGGACGACAGCCAGGTGCTGGCCACCGGCACCGTGCCGCCGGAAAGCGCAAAGGAATGGCGGACACTGCGCGTGGAGCAGGGGAATTATTTCACGGTTTGATTGGTTCGCACGCTCCGATCCGCGGTGAAAATGCCACCGGATGCGGAGAAATTTAGCGGAGAGGAAAATTTCCTTTGCTAGCGCATCTCGAACTCCATCAGCACCGGGCGGTGGTCGCTGAGGCGGATGGAGGGGACTTCGCAGAAGCGGACTTGGAAGCTGGCGGGGATGAAGATGAAGTCGAGTTTCTGGCGTGGCCAGAAGGAGGGAAAGGTGGACTCACCGATCGGGAAGATGCGGTAGTCGCCGATGGCGTGCAGGGCCTCGTCGAGCTGGCGGACGGCGTCTTCGGTGGAACGCGGGCCGCTGTTGAAGTCGCCGCAAAAAATGGGCGGGCAGCGGGCCGGGTCGGGTGGCAGATCGCGGATGTAGTTGACCAGTTTGGTGAGCTGGCGGACGCGACGCTCGGCGGAGCGAAAGTCAAGATGGAGGACGACCACCGGGACCAGTAGCCGGTTGATTTGCAGTTCGGTGTAGAGGAAGCCTTTTTCGCCAAGGGTGGCGGAGCCGAAGGGAAAATTTTCCCATTTGTGGATGGGAAATTTGCTGAGGATGCCGTTGCCGTAGGCGAGGCGGCGCGGGCCCTCGCGGCGGTTGTTGATGCCAAGCACGCCGAAGGGATGCCCGGACTCGGACTGGATGGTGGAGAGGAGATTGATACCGCGGTTCCAGTGGGAGTTGAGGTCGACCTCCTGAAGCGCTAGGATGTCCACCTCGGCTTCGTGCACAAAGCGGCCAATGGCCTTC
>CALNBE010000138.1 GCA_937874455.1 uncultured Opitutia bacterium
ATTTCTCCCCAAGACTCTCATTCAACCTTTTACAGTTTCAGGGGAGCAGGTCAATGTGGCATCAGCCCCGTTGATGAGGAAGGGAAGATTTTGGATATTCATTCTCTTCGACATACTTTTTGCACGCTTTTGCAGAGTTCGGATGTCTCGCCACGCATAGCGATGCACCTAATGCGGCACAGTGATTTTGCTCTGACGATGGAAACTTACACCGACACAAGAGCGCTTCCATTGCACAGAGAACTCGAGAAGGTGAAAATTTCACCTATCCTTTCACCGAAAACAGGGAAAAACTGCCAAAATGAGGCATTTTTGTCCAAAGATGGCAAAGCGGTAAAATCCTCGCCAAGCCCCTATTTAAGCGGAAACCCGCTATTTCTAGCGGGTTCCAAAGTGGCTGCCCAGGTAGGGATCGAACCTACGACCAATTGATTAACAGTCAACTGCTCTACCGCTGAGCTACTGGGCAATGGTGTTCCTAAAAAAGGAGCCGCGAGTAAGGAAATCAGATGCGGGGTTGTCAATGGGTTTCTTAAGAAAAAATGGAAAGTTTCCATGGCATCGAGGGAAAGAAAACTTGACGGTGAAAAGCGGGCCGGAAAGCATCGGAGCTCTTATGGGAAAACAATACAATAAAGTCATCAAACGCCGTCGGGCGCATGCCTACGAATTGCGCGCAAAGGAAGCGGTGAAGCAGGCGATTGCAGCTGCGAAGAAGCGCAAGTGATGGGTCATGTCCGGACAGTGCTGAGTCGCCGTTGCTGGAAGGCATTTGCCTTGGCATCGGCGATTGTTTTTGGCGGGAGGCTGCTCGCGGAGGAAGTCACGGTGCCGGGGGACGAGAGTTTCCCCTGGCAGCTGAGCTATGTTTATCCAGTTTGGCAGCAGGCAGAGGACTACAAGCGTATCAGCGAATATTTTACGGGAAAAGAGCCTGTGGGAAATGATGTGATCTTGCGCACGGACAGAGCCATTCGGGAAGGTTTGTATTTTCGGATTGGATTACCTTCGGGCAAAAATGCACCTGAGCACGCGCGAGTGCGGGTGGAGTATTTGCGAAGTGATGAGCCCCGAGTGAGGACGGAGGAATTTATTTTGCCGACGACTGCTTCGGGTGGGCCATTCTCGGAGGTGCGGTTGGGATTGACCGGAGCTGCTTGGCCAAAAGGGAAACTACGATTGGTGGCGTGGAGGGTGACATTACGCGATGAGGCCGGCCGGCCACTGGCTCAGGCGCAAAGCTATTTGTGGGGGTTCCCGTCCGCAGAAAGAAACTTGCCGAAAGGCACCAAGAACGAAAAGGCAGCCCAATAAATTGGATTGGTGCCCCCGCCCAGAATCGAACTGGGATTAACTGTTTAGGAAACAGCGGTTCTATCCATTGAACTACAGGGACCGTGCTGCACGCGAGAGCGGGCTCACTTCGAAGGGGAAGCTTTTTCGTGAAGCCACGGATGGTGTCCACAAAAAAACCTTCCAAGATGCCTCGGAAGGTTTTTTTGTGGGAAAGAAAACTCGCTTAGGCTGCGGGCTCTGGCTTGACCGGTTCGGGCTCCGAAGTGCCTTCAATCGGGTTTTCCGAAACGACTTCGAATTCGAAGTCGTGAGTGATGCTGCTGTGGAGCTTGATGTGGGCAAGATGCTTGCCCAGCCCCTTGACGGAGCCGTGAGGCAGGTGCAACTGCTTACGGTCCAGCTCGACGCCGTTTTCGGCAAATTTGGCAAGCAGGTCGGCCACGGTGACCGCACCGAACATCTTTCCGCCTTCGCCGGTTTTGACGGCAAAGACAATGGAGACGCCTTGAATCTTGCCCAAGATACCCTGAGCATTTTCGAGCTCCTTGGCCTCGCGCAAGGCGCGGGCCTTTTGCAAGGCATCAATGTGCTTGCGATTGGCGCGATTGACGGGCAGCGCGATGCCTTGCGGCAGGAGATAGTTGCGGGCGAAGCCAGCGCGGACCTTGACTTGGTCACCTTCGGCGCCGAGGTTTTCCACGGGCTTGAGAAGTAATACTTCGGAGAGAGCCATTGTGTTTGTGTGTGTTGTGTGTTTTTAAGTTTTTGTAATGAATGGGAAAGAATCAAAAGGGGACATCCTCTTCGATTCCGTCGTTGGATGGCGCGGTAGGAGTCGAGCGCGGGCTGGAGTAGTTAGAGCGGCGGGGCGGACTATTGTCCTCATATCCGCCTCCGGAACCATCTTCGCCGCCCCGATTACTAAGGAAAGTGAAGTTTTCCAGAAAAACACTCAGTTTGCTGCGCTTACCGCCGCCATTTTTATCATCCCACTGGTCGAGCTTGAGGCGTCCTTCGAGAAGAAGCCCCGATCCCTTGGTGCAATATTTGGCAATGTTTTCCGCCTGACGTCCGAAACTCTCAACATCCACATAGGTGACCTCTTCGCGCTGCTCCCCATCTTTGGTGGTGTAGCGACGGTTCACGGCGATGGAGAATTTCGTCACGGACGAGCCACTGGGAAGAGTGCGCAATTCTGGATCCCGGGTCAGATTGCCGGCCAGAATAACTTTGTTGAAAGAGGCCATAGTGGGGGACGGAGAATTAAGCGGTTTGGATAAAGATGCGCTTGATGGTACGGTCCAGCCGGAGCTTTTCGCGGAAGGCGATTGGCGCAGTGGACGGTCCGTCGAAATGAATCTGCAAATAGATTCCATTTGGATTCTTACGATCGGTAACTCGGACAAAATCCTTTTGTCCGAGCGACTTATCCGAAGTGGCAGCGGCATCGACAGCTGCAAGGGTACCCTTGAGTTTCTCGATGATTTGCTCCACGGATTCATCGTGGCCGCGCATATCAAGAATGATGGTGGCGCGGTAATGTTTGGTGCTTTGAGAGGCTGTCATGTGGACGTTTTTTTGTTGATAAAGTTTTGTGCGATGGCGAGACCCTGGGAAAGCCAGAGATTTACGCCTTGGATGTAAAAAGGAAGTTTTTCAAGAAACAGCTCCTGTTCTGTTGAGGTGAGTTTGCCGAGAACATGATCTGCCAAATCCTGCCCAGGAATTTGCTTAGGCCCAATGCCGATACGCAAGCGATGGAAGGTGTTCGGCAGATACTGCAGAATGCTGGTGATTCCGTTGTGTCCGCCATCACTTCCACCTACGGAGAGTTTCGCCGTTCCGGGAGCGAGAGTGATGTCGTCGTATATGACAAGCAGTGCCTCCGGCGGAATTTTGTAAAACTGGCAAATGGGCTGGAGCGCCTGTCCGCTATTGTTCATAAACGTGAGCGGCTGGACGAACCAGACAGGCCGATTTTGCAAGGTGGCCTTGGAGAGGGCGGCGTGGAAGCGTGAATCACTTTGCAGTGAGACTTGCGCCTGCCTCGCGAGCGCCCCGACTAGGTTAAACCCCATGTTGTGGCGGGTGCCCGCATACATCGGGCCCGGATTTCCCAGACCAGCGACGACTGCAGGCTTCATGTCGAAAAACTCAAAGAACAGAGAAGGAAGTGGCGCTTCCAAAAAGGCCCGAGAAGGAGTTACTTCTGGGCCGCCGGAGCCGGAGTAGAGGTGGACGGAGCCGGAGTAGCAGCTGCTGCAGCGGGAGTTTCCTCAACAGGAGTTTCCTCTTCCGGTGCAGCACAAAGCGCCAAAACGCGGTTTTCGTCGCCGGGATAAGTCACCCCCTCGGCCTTCGGCAGCTTACCAACGTGAATGCTTTCGTTGATCTGCAGCTCCGAGACATCGACTGCGATGAATTCGGGAAGATCCTTGGGCAGACAGCGCACATCGATGTCGTGCAGGATAATGTCCAGCACGCCGTTCCCAACTTTAACGCCGACTGGCTCTCCAGAGTAGTGGATCGGCACGCTGACCGTCATTTCCACATTCGGATCAACCGCAAGCAGGTCGATATGGATAATCGCGGTGCTCAGCGGATCGCGTTGAAAATCCTTGATAATGGAGAGTTCCTTGCCGCCATCCTCCAAGGCCAGCTCCACCAATGAGGCGGAGTCGCCCTTGCTACGCATCAGTGTGCGGAAGGCAATAGCGTCAACACTGACAGTTTTGGAGCCGGATTTTCCGTAAATAATGGCGGGGATCTGGCCGGATTTACGGAGTCGCCGAGCGGGACCACGTCCGATTCCGTCACGATTTTTGACAGCGAGTTTGAGTTGTTTTTTCATGTTATTGTATTCTGGGTGAGTCACGGTCCCGAGATTCAGCTCCCAGCCGCGCCCCAACCAAGAAATTTGGGAAAGGGGACGAACGCTAAAAATGGAAAAACAAAAAGCAATCCCCATTTTCGGGCTTGCCAGACGAAAGACAAAGTCTAGCTTGAGCAACTTCCTTTTGCCCGGATGGCGGAATTGGCAGACGCGCCTGACTCAAAATCAGGTTCCGAGAGGAGTGTCGGTTCGACCCCGACTCCGGGTACCATTTGACAAGATTATCCGGATAAAGAATTTCAACGATTATGCGCAAAATTCGCTGATTTGTTTTTGGTGAATTCCACCACCCCGGCCACTCTCTTTTGTATCTCTTTCCGGAACCACGCGACATTCTCGCAAAAACTTCTACCTGCTGCCCTGCGAAACCACCATCCGTAGCGGCCAGGGTTCCGCAGCAAAGCGGATCCAGCCCACGGGCCATTTTTCTCCGGGCAGCAGCATCTCCAAATTTCCTTCGCGGCGCAAGCGTACCCAGTTCTCGCCGCGCTCCACCACGCGATAACCGCCCACCGCGTCTAGCGCGACGACCTTCGCGCCCTGCCACTCCCAGACAATTTCCTCCGGCAGCGGCTCCGCCAACTCCCCGGTGTTTTCAATTTGTCCGTCGAACAGCAGCACCTGCGTCGTCGCAAAATTCCCCCGCCACTCCGCCTTGGGAATTTTTCCCGACCGCACTTTTTCCCATGCGTTTTTGCTCCAATTAAAACGATCGCCGTCCACCGGCAGCCGGTACCAAACAACTCCCGTCAACAAAGTCGGCCTTTCCCCGCGCCACTCGCGCAGCAACACTGCCATTTCCTCCGCGTCCGCCGCCAGCAGTCGCCAAATGCGTGCGCCGTGCAAATGCTCCGGCAGCGCTTCCGCCGCCACGCCCCGATAATTTCCCGCCGCGTCAAATCCAACCCGGTAGGCGTAGGTCGGCAAGGCCACTCGAAACGGTTTCCCTTGCCGCGCCGCCTGCACCACCCAACGCCGCGTTTTCTTCGGATCACACAAGGGCGCGATTTCCTCCGGCGATTGCGGCGGAACCACCGAATGCACCTGCAGCACATAGCCGTCCGCCACAGCAATCAACTGACGAAATCCCGCCGCATCCAGCCAGCTCGGCAGCGCGGTAAGAGTCACGGGAATTTCTCCCGCCACCGCCTTCACCTGCCGCACCCACTCCGCGTAATCCGCCAGGCACCGGGTCGGGCAGTCAAAATCCAGTTGCAGCTCCGCCACGCGCAAACCGGCCTCCCGCGCCTGCCGCAAAATTTCCTCCGCCGCCCGGCGCACCGCAGCACTCATCGGATTTTTCTCCGCGAACGGCCCGCCGTGCGCCCCAATACGAATCACCAACCCCACCACCTTTTTGCTCCGCGCCAGTTGCGCGTAATCCGGACGCACCGGCCGCAGCCTGGGCGCTCCCCCGCCGGGCATGATTTCCGCCGCCACCACCAGCAGTTCCGCCAGCCCAGCGTCGTCATCCGCCGCCGCCACCGCCGAGCGCACCGCTTCATTCCAGTGGTATTGCCAAACATAAGCATCCTCTCGCAACAACTCCCGCGTCAACGGCACCGCCCGCCAGCACCGCCAACCGAAAATCCCTCCGGCCAACAGCGCGGCCAGCAGGAAAAGCCCAAGTCCCTTCCGCCAAAATTTCCTCCGCGTTGACCGTTTCATCGTCGCATCCTTTCGCCGCAGCTTGCGCGCATTTCCTCCGCCACGCCAGCGCGATCCTACTCGTAGCGCAGTGCCTCAATCGGATCCAGTTTCGCCGCGCGGATCGCCGGATAAATCCCCGCCAGCAAGCCCACGCCCATGCTAAACAACAAGCCTGCCAGCATAATCACCGGCTTCACCGTCGCCGTGGTCGCATCGGGAATCGAGGCGGCCAAGATGGAATTCATCGCCAAAATGATCCCGAAGGAAACGCCCAGTCCGAGCACGCCGCCAAGAAAACTGATCACTCCGGCCTCCGCGAGAAACTGGAAAAAGATGTCCGAGCCGCGCGCGCCGATCGCCTTGCGCACCCCGATCTCCCGGATGCGTTCGTTGATCGACGCCAGCATCACGTTCATGATTCCGATCGCGCCGACAAAGAGCGAAATCCCCGCCACCCCGCCAAGCGAATAGGTAAACGAGGCCTCCGTCTTTTGAAAATCCGCCAGCATCGCCTCGTTCGTTTCGAGCCGAAAATCCTGCAACCCGTCGTGCGTCTGCAACAGGATGTTTTCGATCTGCGGCACCGCGTGCAAAATATCCTCGGCCCGCCCAACGCTCACGTTGAGCGCCGACAAAACTTCATTGCCGGTGAACCGGCTGATTGCCGTGTCGAGGGGAATGTAAACGCCATTGTTCATCCAGCGGCTGATGCCGCCGCGCCCGGAGCTGCCCCGTCCCGGCGGTCCACCAGGATCCACCGGTGCCAGCACGCCGACGATCGTGAAGGTCGTGCCGCGGATTTTTAACTTTTTCCCCACCGGCTCCTCGTTGCCGGGGAAAAGCACTTCCGCAGTGTACGCCCCCAGCACCGCCACGCAGGTTTTTTGCAGCAAATCCAAATCCGCAATAAAACGCCCCCGCGCCAGCTCCCGTTTGTTCACCGGCACCCAGTCCGGCCCCACGCCCGTCACCACCGTGTTTACCTGCCGTCCCGGTAAGGTGATCTGCTCCCATCCCGCCCGAATTTCCGGGGAAATGTACCGCACCAGCGGTGCGCCCACCCGGATCGCCTTCATGTCGCGCACCGTGATGCCCACCGACAGTCCCGCGAGATGCTCCTGCTCCTTCGGCAGGTCGTCCTTGCTGATCTGGATCTTTTCGATGCCGCCTCGCAATTCGACAAACTTGCGGAAACCGCCCATCATCGACTGCACCACCGTGACCATCGCAATCAACGCCGCCACGCCAAGGATGATGCCCGACATCGACAGCAAGGAGCGCACCTTGTTCGCCCACAGTTCGCGCAGTCCGTTGTTGATCGCCGCAAAGAAATTCATCGCCGCCGGTCCTCCTGAATTTTGCCGTCACGCATCGCAATAACGCGCCGCGCATGCTCCGCCACACCGAGATCGTGCGTGACCATGATCACCGTCAGCCCTTCCACCAGCAGCGACTCCAGCAACTCGAGAATCCGCCCGACGTTCTTGCTGTCGAGATTCCCCGTCGGCTCGTCCGCCAGAATGATTCCCGGACGGTTCACCATTGAGCGCGCAATCGCCACCCGCTGCCTTTCCCCGCCCGACAACTGGCTTGGCCGGTGGTGCAGCCGGTGCGTCATCCCCACCCGCTCGATCGCGTGCTCCGCCCGCGCCGTCGCCTCGCGCATGTCGCACTCCCGGCTGTAGCGCATCGGCAAAATCACGTTTTCCAGCACCGATAGGCGCGGCAGCAAATTAAACGCCTGAAAAATAAACCCGACCCGGTTCGCCCGGTACCAAGCCCGGCGCGCGGCGCTGATCCGGCTCACATCCTCGCCCTCAAAGATAATTTCCCCGCCCGTCGCCTTGTCCATGAAACCGAGAATGTGCATCATGGTCGATTTTCCCGAACCCGACGGGCCGAGGATCGCGAGAAAATCCCCGTGGTCGATCGTCAGGTTCACCCCGTCCAGCGCGTGCACCTGCTCGTCGCCCATCACGTAGGTTTTCCGCACATCGCGCAACACCGCCAGCGGCACGCTTTCACGCGGCCCTGCCGCAAAGGAAATGGATCGCGAATCGGTCATGCTAATTTGCTCCGCCCGGTCGCACCAGACTCACCTCGTCTCCCTCGGAGACACCCTCCGTGATTTCAATGTAGCCGTCGTTGTTGATGCCGGTGCCGACTGCCTTCCGGGAGAATTTCCCCGCGGCATCACGCACAAACATGAACCGTTCTCGCCCCTCGATGAACACCGCCGAGATCGGCACCGACAGCGCCTGCTCCGCCCGGGCAATCACCATGCTGATGTTCGCACTGATGCCGGGCCGGATGCTTTTCCCCGGCGCCTCAAAGGAAACCTTGATCGGAAAAACCCGCAACGCCGTGCTCAGCGAGGCGGCGCTGCTCGTTCCGCTGGTGATGCCCGATGGCGAGATGTAAAACAACTTTCCTTCGAGTTTCAGCTCCGGCAGCGAGTCAAAGCTCAGTTGCGCCGGAGTGCTCAGCGCGATCTTGGCCACGTCAAACTCGTTCAGATTCGCCTGCACGATCATCTGGCTCAGATCGTTCACCTTCATCAGGGTAGTGCCGCTGTTCCCCGATCCCGCGCCGATCACCACCTGCCCCGGCGTAATGTCCAGATTCGACACCATGCCATCGTGCGGCGCGAGAATCGTCGTCTTGTCCAAATTTTCCCGCTGCTTCGAGATGCGCGCCCTTTGCACCTCGACGGAGATTTGCGACTGCTCCATCGCCGTCTTGGCGTCCAGCATGTCGCGCTCGGTGGCGAAACCGTCGGCGAACAGTTTTTGCAGCCGCTCAAAGTCGCGCCGATTTTTCTCCAGCACGCTTTCCTGAATCGTCAGGTTGCGCTCCGCCTCGTCGAAATCCGCCTGCGCCAGCGTCTTGTCCAACTCGACCAATTTGTCGCCCTTTTTCACAGTGACGCCGTTGTCCACGTAGATTTTGAAAATTTTCCCGCTCACCTCGGACTTCACCTCCGTCGCAATCAGCGGCTCCACATAGCCGCTCACATCAACGCTCTTCACAATGTCGCGCCGCATCACCGTGGCAAAGGGCAGCCGGCCTTCCGGATTTTCCTCCGCGGGCAGCGGCAGACGGTCTTTCAAAAAATACCCGCCCGCCCCCAGCAGGGCGAGAATGACAAGGGCGATCAGCAATTTTTTCATGAAATTTTCCGCTTGTTGTTATTCCCTTTTTCCCGCGGGCATGATCCCCGCATTGGCGTCCACCGTTTCCCAGGAAAAACCGAGCCGGGGCAAAATTTCCCCATCCCAGCGCGCCACTCTGGCCGAGGCCAGCATGCAATCCAGCAGGGATTGCAAATTGTTCAACCGGGCCAAATCCAACGCGGCCTTCGCCTGCAGCACATCGCTCATCGAGGCGTCACCCGCATTGTATCTGGCCACCTCGCCCTCATACGCCTGCCGTTGCAAGGCCACGGTGGCCCGGGTAGCCAGCAACCGGTCCCGCGAGGTGTTCAACAAACGGTAGGACGCGCGCGCCTCATACATCGTCTGTTGCTGGGTCGTTGCCATCCGCAATCTCGCTTGTTCGCGCCGCCGTTCCGCCTGCCGAAGGCGCGCCTCGCTCTCCCGGAAACCGATGGGCAGCGTCAATTGCAGCCCGGCGTTCAAATCGTAGCCGCTTCGGTTAAACATCCCGGCGTAGGCATCATCCACTGTGCGGTCACGCCCCAACACCCCGGCGCCCGCCACCAAATCCAGTCCGGGCTGGTCGGCATTGTCCGCCACCCGCACGTCCAGATCCGCCTGTTCGATTTCGATCGCCCGGATCTGCGCCTCCACATCAAAGGAACGCACCCGCGTCACCCATCGGAAAAATTGCTCCGGGGCCGGAGGAACCGACTCCGGCAGGGGAACCACCCGCAAAGTTTCCAGTTCAGGCGCCTCCAATCCGCTCAACAAAAGGCGCAGCCGGTCCTCCGCCTCAGCGATGGAATGCCGCGCGTTCACCAGCGCCACTTCCTGGGATGCCACCTCCGCCTCAGCCTGCAACTGGTCCTGCCGCGTCGCCACTCCTCGCTCCCGCCGCGCCTTCGCCTCCTCCAGCAAATGCCGGGCGCTGCCCAAGCTGCTTTCCCGCAGGGCCAGCAGCGCGTGCCCGGCGGCCAGCGTCCAGTAGGCCTCTTCAGTGTCGCGGAGCAAATCCAGCACTTCCTTGCGGAGATTGAGCCGGCTTCTGGTCAAATTCTGCCGCGCCTGCACGATGGGCGCGAGATTCACTTCCCGCCCCGCGCCGCTCAGCAACGGCTGCCGCGCCGAAATGCTCACTCCACTGGTATTGTCCGGGTCCAGGTTCGAGCCGGAGGGGCTCAGCCAGCCGGTGTCCAGCGTGCCGCCAAAGCTGACCGTTCCGCCGCTCGAAAACTTTTTCTCCACACTCACCGCGTTCGTCCAGTTATCGCCGATCGCCCGGTTCGTCGTGTAACCGTCCACTCCCGGCGCCAACCGCCGCTGCCACTCGGAGCGCGCGCTCAACACCGGGTCAAACGGGGCCTCCGCAATTTCCACCGTCTCCGCCACCACGGCCGCCTCCATCCGCTCCACCCCGATGCCCAAATTGCGCAGCAGGGCCAGATCCACCGCCTCCCGCAGCGTCAACGGCGCAACCGCCGCCGCGCGATCAACAACCGTGTCCGAAGACGCAGGTTGGGCCGTTAGAACAACAGAGGGGAGTGAGAGCAAAGCAAGAAACCTTCGAAGCGTCATTTTTCGATCGAAACACAGGGACAGACAAAGCCGGCCATAAGTTGCACCGGCAGGCATCTTTTCCAGCACAAAGCGCCGAAATGGGGATTTTCTTTTTCCCCCGCCGCATTATCAAACACTCCTTTTCCGCTCTTCACCGCGCAACTTCTCCTTCCATCATGCCAGTTTCCTTGCTCCATCGCACCATTTCCCTGCTCGCCCTGCTGCCCATGTCGCTTGCCGCCGCCATCCCGTCCATTCCCGAAACGTCGCGCGACAGCGTGGTCGACATTCTTCACGGAGAAAAAATTCCCGACCCCTATCGCTGGCTTGAAGGCAATGACGCCCCGGAAATCACCAAAAAAGATCCCGCGCTCGACGCCAAAGTCCGCGTCTGGTCCGAGGCCCAAAACGCCCGCACCCGCGCCTATCTCGACGGCATCCCGGGCCGCACCGTCCTTGAGGAGAAACTCCGGTTGCTCTTCCAAACCGATTCCCTTAGCGCCCCCACTGTCCGAGGAGGAAAATCCTTTTTCTTCCGCCGCCGCGGCACCGAGAGCAACAGCGTGCTCTTCGTTCGCGACACCGCCGACAGCCCCGAACGCGAGCTGCTCAACGTCAACAAACTCTACCCCGATGGCCGGACCACCCTCTCCTGGACCCAGATCAGCCACGACGGGCAGCAAGTCGGCTTCGCCCTTTTCAAAAGCGGCGACGAGAAAACCACCCTCCACCTGCTCGATGTGGCCACCGGCCAATGGCTCCCCGACACCCTTCCCGGCAAGGTCAGCTCCATGAGCTGGCTGCCCGACGGAAAATCCTTCGTTTACCGCTGCCTCGGCAATGTCAGCAACCCCTATTCCGGCCAGGTGCGCCACCACCGGATCGGCGATCCGGTCGAACAGGACAAACTCATTTTCGAACAGGAAAAATCCGGCCCGCTGGCCCACACCTACGGCCCCGGCGCCAGCCTCGACCGCAACGGAAAATGGCTCGTCCTCAGCTACGCCACCGGCACCTCCACCAACGACCTTTGGGTTTGCGATTTCCCCCGCTGGCTCAAAACCGGCGAACTCCAACGCATCCCCATTAACGAGGGAAATCCCCATCCCTATCACGGCACTGTGCGCGGAGACACTCTTTATCTTTCCACGCCTGATGGCGCGCCGCGCGGCCAAATCTTCAAAATCGACCTCAATAATCCCGCCCGCGAAAACTGGAAGATTATCGTTCCCGAGCATCCCTCCGCCGTGCTCGACGGTTTTTCCCTCGCCAAGGATTTTCTTGCCGTGACGTGGAAGGAGGACGCCCTCCGCCGCATCGAGGTGCGCGATCTCGAAGGAAAAACGCTCTACACCATTCCCCTGCCTGGCATCGGCACCGCCAGCCTCTCCACCGACAGCGAGCGCAACGACGCCTACCTGCATTTCAGCAGCCTGAACACGCCACCGTCCACCTACCTCTTCGACCTCGGCACGCAAAACCGCTCGCTCTACTTCCGCCCCGACTATCCGGTCGATTCCGACAGCATGGTCGTGAAGCAGGAATTTTATACCTCCAAGGACGGCACCCGCGTCCCATTGTTCATCGTTCACCGCAAAGATCTCCAGCTCGACGGCACCGCGCCCACGCTCCTCTACGGCTACGGCGGTTTCAGCGTCGCCATGTCGCCGGGCTTCGTCAGCAGCATCATTCCCTGGATCGAGGCGGGCGGCGTCTACGCGGTCGCCTGTCTCCGCGGGGGCGACGAATACGGCGAGCCCTGGCACCAAGCCGGCATGATCGGCAAAAAACAAAATGTCTTCGACGATTTCATCGCCGCGGGGGAATTTCTTGTTAAGAAAAAATACACCTCGCCCGCCCGCCTCGGCATTCGCGGCGGCTCCAACGGCGGACTGCTCACCGGCGCGGCTCTGGTCCAGCGGCCCGACCTCTTCGGCGCAGTCATCGTCGCCGTTCCGCTGCTCGACATGCTGCGCTACCAGCACTTCCTCATGGCCCGTTACTGGATCCCCGAATACGGCACCGCCGAGCGCGCCGAGGATTTTCAGTGGCTTAAGGCCTACTCGCCCTACCACCACATCAAGCCCGGCGTGAAATACCCCGCCACCTTCCTTATCGCAGGGGAAAACGACGCCCGCGTTCACCCGCTCCACGCCAAGAAAATGGCCGCCCGACTCCAGCACGATACCGCCGGCAATTCCGACAAGGAGCCAATTCTGCTCTGGGTCGATTTCGACTCCGGACACGGTGCCGGAAAATCCTTCGACATGCAGGTGCGCGACACCGCCGACACCTACCTCTTCCTCGCCCGCCAACTGGGACTTTCCTTCCAGTAAAACGCCGCCGCCCTTCGATTGGAACGCGATGCCCTCTTCGCATTCCATCTTTAACCGGGATTATGCAATAGACATGGAAATAATTAACAGCAGGTCGCAGAGAGCGGAAAGAGAAAGGATTTTCAGCATATTCTTCCGTTTACGCGAAATGTTGAATCCTTCGATGCATATTCCGGATTAAACAAAAAGACCGATCCTCGCCGACCGGTCTTTTTTCACGCCGCATTTCGCCGCAAAGGAAATTTTCCCGGCTCAGAACAATTCCGGTTGCGCCTTGGCGCGCGGCATCAAGCCCAGCACCTGCCAGCCCTTGTCGGTGAGTGTCCGGCCTTGCGGGGTGCGCGCCAGGTAGCCTTCCTGGATCAAATACGGTTCGTGCACTTCCTCCAAAGTATGCTCGTCCTCGCCGACCGCCACGCCGATGGTGCCGAGGCCGACGGGACCGCCGCCGTAGTTGTTCGCCATCACGCGGAGGATGCGCTTGTCCATCTCGTCCAATCCGTGCTGGTCGATCTCCAGCAACTCCAGCGCCGCCGCCGCCACCGGCTGGGTGATCGCGCCGTCCGCCCGCTCCAACGCGTAGTCGCGGGTGAAGCGGATCAAATTGTTCACGATGCGCGGAGTGCCGCGCGCGCGCCGGGCGATTTCCTCCGCGCCGCCGTCGTCGATCCGCATTTCCAGCAGCGCGCAGTTGCGCCGCACGATTTTGAAAAGGTCCGCGTGGTTGTAGTAATCAAGCCGCGTTTGCAGGGTGAACCGGCTCCGCATCGGCGCGGTCAACAACCCGGTGCGCGTGGTCGCGCCGACCAGGGTAAAACGCGGGATGTTCAGCCGCACGCTCCGGGCGTTCGGCCCCTGGTCGATCATGATGTCGATGCGAAAGTCCTCCATCGCGGAGTAAAGAAACTCCTCCACGGTCTTCGAGATGCGGTGGATTTCGTCGATGAACAAAATTTCCCCTTCCTCCAGACTCGTCAGCAAGCCCGCCAGATCGGAGGCTTTTTCGATCACCGGCCCGGAGGTGATTTTTACCTTCACCCCCATTTCCTCCGCCAAGATCAGCGCCAGCGTGGTCTTTCCCAAGCCCGGCGGGCCGTGCAGCAAAATATGATCCAGCGCCCGGCCTTCCCGTCGCGCCGCCCCGGTCATCACCCGCAAACGCTCGATCGTTCGCAGCTGGCCGGTGAAATCCTCAAAGCATGGTGGCCGCAATGCCGCCTCCAGTGCCGTGTCTTTTTTTTGCAAAACATCCGCGTAGGGACTGCTCAGTTCCCCCGCGTTTTCCTCTTTTTTCGCCCGCGCTGCACTCATGCCAGCAGTAAGCAACAATCCCTCCCGCCTGAGAAGCTCGAAAACCGTGACCCATGCTTGGAAAAACCGTCCCCGGCGTCTCCACCCTCGGCAACGCCTCTCTCCAAAGAAAAATCCCCGTGATTAAGGATAACGGACAAAGAAATTTTCCTTCGCATAAAAAATCGGCCTTCCCCGGACGGTTTGCGATTTCCTCCCTCCTTAAAAAAACGCGACCGGCACCATGCCGATCGCGGAATTATCCTGATTTCGCGCCGGGGTAAGCCAACGCGAGCACAAATCTCTCCTTACACGCGGGCAGCCCGGCGGCGATTCCGGCGGCGCAACGCCACCAGTCCCAGCGCCAGCGCGCCCACGCTCAGCGCGTAAGTCGAGGGCTCGGGGATAACCGTCAGTGTCGCGGCATTGTCTCCGGCGAAAGTTGCCGTCAATCCGAGCGCGTCCAAATCGTCCACCGAATAGGTGCCGGCGTCCACCGCCGTGCCATTCACGATCAGGGCACTCACCGTCAAATCACCACTGAAATCCAACTGCAATTCCGCGCCGCTCGCCAGCTCAATGGTCGAGGCCGACAGCAGCGCCAGGCTTTCCAGCGTGAATACCGCACCGTCGGCCACCTGCACCAGCGTGCTAGCCAGCGTGCCGCTCACCACAAAGGTTCCCTCCGCCACCACCGTGGTACCGGTGTAGGTGTTCGTTCCCGACAGGGTCAGCGTGCCCGCGCCTTCCTTGGTCAAACCGCCTGTGCCCGAGAAAGCCAGCGTCGTCGCCACGTCATATCCATTCGTATCAAAGGTCGCTCCGCCCGCCGCAATCGTCACCAACACCTGATTGCCAACACCGCTGAGCTGGGTGAAAAACTCGCTGCTATCGGCCAGCGAACGGATCGTTCCGCCATCAATCAGCACGGTGTGTTTGGTGGTGTCCGCTCCGCCGCCATTTTGAATAAACGCGGTTTCCACCACGCCGTTGTAAATGTTCAACGCCACAGAAAAATTTCCTCCGCCACTCTGATCGCTTCTCCCCAGCGTAATTCCCTCCGACACGGTCAAGGTCGCGCTGCCCGTGCCAGTGGTGCTGCCAACATTCACCGTCCATCCAGTCTCCGAACTCCCGCCAAAATGGCCAACGATCAGCGATTTCACCGCCATCGTCGAGGAATCCTCCAATGTGATCGTACCCGTTACCTCGCGGCTACTGGATCCCGAATCTCCGAGCATCAAAGTGGTGTTCGCCGCCGAAATCTCGCTGTCATCTGACAACGTCACCAGCACCGTACCTTCACCGAATCCCCACTTCACTGTCGAAGAAGACTCCGTCATCGTAACCGTGGAATTGCCGCTCATCAGCAAAGTCGCAGTGCCAAAAGCTCCAGAGGATCCCGACGACTTATCTCCCAGCACTAGCTTACCGGTCTCAATAGTCGCTGAGTCTTTCAACACCAACTTCCCCTTCATGCTTGAGTTTTCACTTTGAGCCCAAAAACCGACATACACATTAGCTGCCGTTAACGACGATTGCCCAGACAGCGTCACCAGTTGTTCCGTTGTGCTACTCGTGTAGCGGGCAATTACCAAATCTCCAGAAAGATTCATCTCCGCATAATCCGAAAGACTAATTGAGCCGGACCCTGATCCGTCTCGCCCCACATCAACATTGACTCCCGTAAAGCTGGAGGACTCTGACATTATCAACGAGCCAGTGCCTCCGCTATTCCCAATCACAATTTCCCCCGTGCTCGTTAAACTGGCATTTCCAGCCATGGTCACCACGCCCACACTTCCGCTACCAATGCCAATTTTCACACTGCCATCACTCACCACCGTTGAGTCCTCCATCATCTCCAGCTTACCCGTCCCTCCGCTCCAGCCAATATTCAATTCCGTTTTCGAATAGAGATTGCTGTGATCATTCATCGTCACCGTACCCGAGTTGCCACTGCCGTCCGCGATGATGACCTTCGTCGTCGTGTTGCCGTACAACTGCGCGTAGTCGTTCAATGTCACATTTGCCGTTGCGACGCCGTTGCCCACGATCAGGTATCCCCCCGTGGAGCCAATGGTCGTCCGGTCGCTCGTGCTGGTACCGCCGGAAATCGTCGCGGTGAAATTGTCGCTCTGATAGCCGAGAATGAAACGCTCCGAAGTCGTCCACGTGCCGCCGCTCATGGTCAGATCGACCGCCGCGTCCCCATAGCCCACATACTGACGTCCGGTCGTGGTGATGGTGCCGCCAGTCATCTCAATGCCGCCGGCCCCGAACCGCAATTCGCCAAACTCGATCACATCCCCCGCCTCAATCAGCACGGTCGGCTCACCCGCATCGACAATCACCGTATCCCCGGCAACCGGCGCTGTGTCGCCCACCCAATTACCCGCCTCCGTGAACTTCTCTGTGGAGCCGTCGCCCGACCAGCGAATCTCCGCCCCGTGCGCCCAACCGCTCGCGCCCGCAAGCATGGCCAGCATCACTCCACCACAGAGCAGATTGTTGAAACGGGAACTTTCCCGCAAAGAAAGAGAAGGTGTCTTCATTATTAAGAGAGGAGGATGGTTTGCTCCGCTCTTCCTGCATCGTCCATGCCAAACAGTTAAAAAACGAAACAGATGCTCTAATTAAGAAGCACCGCTACAGTATTATTATCAAACAGTATAAATCGACTAATAAGAACAAAAAACATTTAAAACTCCCACCATTCTTTTCCTTCGCATCATACTGGAAAACCCGCGCCTGCCAAAAATTCGCCAACAAAAAGAAGCCATCCCGCAACATCACGGAATGGCTTCAAATTGGTGGAGGTGGCGGGAATTGAACCCGCGTCTCTCAACCCGTCCGACACAACTTCTACACGCTTAGCTCGCTGGTTGAGTCTTGTCCGCCTTGGGGCAGGAGCACCCGGACGAACCAGCCGCGTTTTTCCTTTCACCTCGAAAAACCCGACGAAACCGGGAGGTTTTTCCTGCTGTTTTGACGACTCAGCGGCTTAGCAGGAGTGGGCCGGTGTAGTCGTCGCTGACTTAAGCAGCGAAGGCCAGGGAGCTGTTACGCTCGAAGGCGATGACGTTAGTCGATTTGCCAGTTATCGTGGCGATGCGTGATTTAGGAGGCCAAGCATCATCCTCCGCGTGCCATCGTGCCCTCTTGATTAAGATCGAATCCAGAACACCCCCAAAGGTTTTTTCTGTTTCCACAAGAAGACGCGCTCGGGCGTTTCAAGGAACTGGGAAGGAATCTGTCCTTTTCTTACAGCATGTCAACTGCGCCCTCATGGAGCGATCCCCATTGCCTGAACGGATTCCATTTTCCTCCGCGCAATTTCGCATAATCCCTGCGGCAAACGCGTCTTGAACGAAGTTTTCGTTCGCTAAATTCAAGCGCACCCTGCCCGCCGCCCAACACGGCAAGTTCTTCATTTTGCCGGAACTTCCCCGCTGCTCGAATGTTTTCCCTGTCATGTTCACCTCAAAAAAAATCCTCCTTTCCTCGCTGCTCGCGCTGGCCACGGCGTCCAGTTTCGCCGCCCCCATTCCCGAGACCGCCAAGACCAACGGTTTTGCCGTCGGCCCGCAAGCATGGTCCTTCAACCGTTTCTCCGCAGTTGAAGCCGTTGAAAAAGCCGCCGAGGCCGGCGCCACCGTCATCGAATTTTTCCCCGGCCAGCGTTTCAGCCCCGAGGGCGACGCCAAGTTTGACCACAACGCCTCCCCCGAGCAGATCAAACAAATCAAGGATCTGCTGAAAAAACACAAAATCCACGCCGCCAATTACGGGGTCGTCAACATCCCCAACAACGAGAAGGACGCCCGCAAAATCTTCGAATTCGCCAAGGAACTCGGCCTTTATTCCATCACCACCGAATCCACCGACGCCATTGATGTGGTGGAAAAGTTGGTAAAGGAATATGATATCCGCGTCGGCTACCACAATCACCCGCGCAACAAGAACAATCCCAACTACAAGGTCTGGAATCCCGAATACATCCGCGACCTCGTGAAAAATCGCGACGCCCGCATCGGCGCCGCCATCGACACCGGGCACTGGGCCACCGACGGCATCAAGGCACTCGACGGAATGCGCCTCCTCGAGGGCCGCATTGTCAGTCTGCACCTCAAGGATCGTCCAATCCTCGGCCGCGGCACCGCCGACATACCCTACGGCACCGGAGCAGTCGGGATCGCCGCAGTGCTCGACGAGCTGAAACGCCAGGGCTTCAAAGGAAATATTTCCATCGAATACGAAACCAACTGGGACAAAAACGTGCCGCAGATCGCCCAGTGCGTCGGCTTCGTCCGCGGCTACAGCGCCCAGGCCAAATAACCTTCCCGGGCTCCAACGGCCCTTTCCCGGCGCGGAGGAAATTTCCTTCGCGCCTTTTTGTTTCCTCCGCGCCGCAGCGTGGAGAGCGTTGACATTTTTCCTCCGCCCCCGAAACCTTTCGCCCATGAGCAGCACCGAGTTTTTCCTGCAACGCGATTGCCCCGCCACCCTCGTTCCCGCCGGCGACACCGTCACCCTCGAAAAAGGCACCAAGATCACCGTCACCCAATCCCGCGGCGGATCCGTCACCGTCATGACTGCCCACGGCCTCTTCCACCTCGGCGAAAACGCTCTCGACGCGCTGGGCGAAAACGCTGCGGCCCTTTTTTCCCGAAAAACAAAGGTCCAGTCCGCCGAAACGCCCTTTTCCATCGATACCATCTGGGAGGTTTTGCGCGAATGCTACGATCCCGAAATCCCGCTCAATCTCGTCGATCTCGGCCTCATCTACGATCTCGCGCTG
>CALNBE010000139.1 GCA_937874455.1 uncultured Opitutia bacterium
CGGTGTCTGCCCGCCCGACAATTTGCCCGTGATTGTTGATGGCGTCAGCGCTGCTTGTTTTTCCACCGAGAGTGCCGAGGTCGATCATGCCTGTTTCCTTGGACCAGAGAAAGGCATGTTCTTCGCCGGAGGCAGTTCTCGCCTCGCCGACAATTTGCCCGTGGTCGTTGATGGCGGAAGCGAAGCTGTATTCTCCACCGAGATTTCCGAGGTCGATCATGCTGGTTTTCTTGGACCAGAGAAAGGCACGTCTTTCGCCGGAGGCGGTTCCTGCCGCGCCGACAATTTGCCCGTGGTTGTTGATGGCGTTAGCATAGCTGGCGTTTCCGCCAAGAGTCCCGAGGTCGGTCATGCCGGTTTTCTTGGACCAGAGGAAGGCATGTATCTCGCTGGAGGCGGTGTACGCCCAGCCGACAATTTGCCTGTGGTCATTGATGGCGTAAGCGTAGCTGAACTTTCCTCCGAGATTTCCGAGGTCGGTCATGCCGGTTTCTTTTGACCAGAGAAAGGTGTGTGGTTCGCCGGAGGCGGTGTACGCCCAGCCGACGACTTGCCCGTGGTTATTGATGGCTGAGGCTTCGCTTTGTCTTCCGCCGAAGGGATTGGGAATGAACTCGGCGGTAAATGGCGGAGGAAAAAGGAGTGGGACGGCAAAGAAAATACCGAGGGTGGCGAGTGCGATCAGGGCGAGGCGGAGGAAAATTGCGGGGCGTTTCATCTTTGCTGACAGAAGGTGCTTACGGCGCTGCGGAGGAAAAGGAAATTTGGGATGCGGTGGAGATTTAAAAATTTCCTTTGCGGTGTTGGGGTGCGCTCTGGTTGAAGGTTTATCCGTGCTGATGAGGGGACTTTTGGTGGTTCCAAATCAGAGTGCCTGGACGCAAGCCGGGCGTTTTCCTTTGGCGCAAAAGGGCAGAAAAGTTTTCCTCGGAGAGGATCTTTCTGGGATAGGCGGTGGCGGGGTGACGGGGAAATTGGTGCCAGAGGGCGGATTTGAACCGCCGACCAAAGGCTTATGAGTCCTCTGCTCTACCGCTGAGCTACTCTGGCGTAATGAGGGCCGGGAAAATGGAAGGGCGAAAAGATTTGGTCAAGAAATTATCCTGCAATTTTTGCCGGATGGCGCGGAGAAAATTTCCTCCGATGGATAAAACATTGCCGGGCGCGTCCGGGCTGTTTGGATGCTGGGCATGGTGCGCGCACATCTGGAGCAACTGCAGGAGACGCTTTCCGCCTTGAAGCGGGAGGGCGTGACGCGGGTGGCGGTGAGCGAGGAAAATCTCGCGCGGCTCCGGTCTGCGGTGGCGCGTTTGCAGGGAAAATCCGCGGCGGCACCGGAGAAAAGCGCGGAGGAAATTTCGGTTGCGAAAAAGACGCCGGGAAGTCCCGCGCCCGGACGGCGGGCGGAGGAAATTTCCCCCGACGCGCGTCCGAATCCGGAGCGGCCAAGGGAGCCGGTGGTTTTTCCAAAAATTTCCCCGCAGGAAAAAGCAGCGTCGCCCGCCAAGCCTGTTCCGGTCAAGGCACCGGTGGCGATCGGGAAGCCGCTGCCTCCGTCGCCGGAGGTTGTGTTGCCGGAGGGCGACAAAAAAACGCGGATGGCTTGGTTGCGTGAGCGGGTGCTTGGTGATCCGACTTGTCTGGAGCACGTGAAGCCGGGGAAAAAACTGGTGTTTGGCACCGGCACGGAGGACGCGGAAATTTTCTTTTGCGGCGAGGCACCCGGCGCGGAGGAAGAAACTGAGGGCGAACCCTTCGTCGGTCCGGCGGGGGAATTGCTTACGAAGATCATCGCGGCAATGGGCCTCAGCCGGGAGCAGGTTTACATTGGCAACATCATGAAATGGCGGCCCGAGATGCCGACGCCCATCGGGAACCGTCCGCCGACCGCGGAGGAAATGGCGTTTTGTCTGCCGTTCCTGCGCGCCCAGTTGGAAATCGTGCGGCCCAAGGTGATCGTGGCGCTCGGCGCGACCGCGATTGAAGGATTGCTCGGCCCCGATCCCGGCCGGCGCATCGGCAAAATTCACGGCCAGTGGCATGCCTTCAACGGCATTCCGCTGATGCCCACTTATCATCCCTCGTATCTGTCGCGCAACGGCACCAACCGGAGCAAGCGCGTGGTGTGGGAGGATTTGTTGCGAGTGATGGAAAAAATCGGCCTGCCGGTCAGCGAACGCCAGCGCGGTTTTTTCCTCGCAAAGTAAGCGGTGGAGAATGGCCGGCGGAGGAAGTTTTCCTCCGCGCCGCTCAGGACTGCGCGGGTTTTTTCTCCTCCGACTCGGCCAGCCAGAGCGCGCCCAGCAGCAGGAGAAAACTTGCCAGCAGCCGCAGCGGCGCGTCCACTTGGGCGGAGAAAAAGAGCAGGGAGCAAATGACCGCGAGGGGGATTTTCAGGTTGTTGAACACTGCCAGCGTCCCGGCGTTGACCTGGAGCACCCCGCGATTCCAGCCGAAGAAACCCAGCCCGCTGGCGATGGTGCCGAGGTAAACCAGCACCAGCCATTGCGGGCCGCTGGCGGAGAAATTTGCCCAGTCGGAGGCGAGGAGCGAATACGCGCCAGTGGCGAGGAAGCCGCCGAGCAGCAGCCAGCCGAAAAGCTGGGCGTCGTGCGGATTGGCGATGGACGGGCGGATGCGCTTGTAGGCCAGCTGGCCGAGCGCGAAGCAAATATTGGAAAGCTGGACCAGGAAAAATCCCTGCAGCAGTTGCGGACTGGAAGTGCCGCGCCAGAGAATTATTCCCGCGCCGAAAATCGCCAGCAGCGTGGCCAGCACCCGGCGCAAAGAAAACCGCCGCTCCCAAAGCGCGGAGAAAAGGGTGATGTAGAGCGGCGTGAAAATGGTGAAGAGCGCGACCTCGTGCGCCTGGAGAAATTGAAAGGCGCTCATGTACAGCGCGTACATCAGACCAAACTGCACCGCGCCGATGACGCCCAGCAGCAGCGCCGGGCGGAGGGAGATTTTTCGCGGACGCAGAAAGGGGAGGAACACCAGCAACGCCAGCCCCAGCCGCAGCGTGGCGACCACCGTCGCGTCAAGACCCGTCAGGTGGGTTTTGATCAGGCCAAAGGAAAATGCCCAGAGGAGGGAAACAAGGATGAGCCACGGCATGGTTTTGTGCGGGAGGGAAGATGCGCTTCGGTAAAACGCTTGCCAAGCGAAAGGATGCGCTGTTTCCGTCTCTGCCCATCATGGCTTCCTCCGCAAACCAACTGCTTCCGATTCATCAACTCGTCGCGAAAATTTCCCCCGCGCTGGGCGACCAGATTCTGGCCTTTGTGCAGGAAAACGAACGGGACGTGTTTGTCTCGACCATGACCGTGGCCTGCCAGTTGATGAAGTTTCGTCCGCAAGTCTGGAAGACTTGGCCGAAGCAAAAACAGCGCGAATGGCTGTGGGGTTTGCTGCACCAGGGACGATTTGCCGACACCGCGCAGCAATTGCTGCAGGAATGGTTTTTCGGGCAGCGGGCGGAAATGATGACGCGTTTTCTGGAGGCGATGGACATCGCGCACAGCAAGGAAGGCTACGTGGAAGGGGAAATTCCTGAAAAGCTCGACGAAAAGAAATTGCAGGCCGCAGTGGACGGATTGTTGAAGGATTTTGCGGCGGAGGAAATCGCGCTGTACCTGCATCTCTTCCAGCGCGGACAGGAGCACGGCTGGGCGGAAATCAGTGCGCTGCTGGAAAGCGACGCCCGGCTGAAGCTCTGATTTCCTTTGCTTTGCCGGATTATTTCCGGGCCGCCATGCGATTGTAACAATCGGCGGTTATGGTGTGGGAAGTTAATTCAACTTTTCCCACACCATGAAAAACACACTACACAAGTTCGTCGCTCTCGCCGCGGTTGCCGTGGCCGGGAGCGTGGCATTGAATGCCGGTCCGATCAAATTGGACGAGAAAGTTCCGGCTTACGAAAAGACCTCGGGCGTCTCCGGCAACCTGAACTCGGTTGGCTCGGACACCCTGAACAACCTGCTGACCTTCTGGGCGGAGGGATTCAAGGCGATCTACCCGAACGTCAACATCCAGGTGGAGGGCAAGGGCTCCTCGACCGCGCCGCCCGCGCTGATCAACGGCACCGCGCAAATCGCGCCGATGAGCCGTCCGATGAAGCGCGAGGAAATCGCCGCGTTTGAAAAGAAATTCGGCTACGCGCCCACCGAGATCAAGGTGTCGATCGACGCGCTCGGCGTCTTCGTGCACAAGGACAATCCGGTCAAAGGACTGTCCTTGCAGGAAGTGGACAGCATTTTCTCCAGCACCCTGAAGCGCGGCGGACAGCCGGTGCAGCACTGGGGCCAGTTGGGACTCCAGGGCCAATGGTCTGCGAAACCGGTGTCGCTTTATGGCCGCAACAGCGCCTCGGGCACCTACGGATTTTTCAAGGAGCACGCGCTGAAAAAGGGCGACTTCAAGAACACCGTGAAGGAGCAGCCGGGCTCGTCCTCGGTGGTGCAGGGCATCGCCTCGGATTTGGGCGGCATTGGTTACTCGGGTATTGGCTATCTGACCGCCGGTGTGCGGACGCTGCCGCTGAGCGAAAAGACCGGAGGAAAACTGATTGCTCCGACTTATGAAAACTGCCTGAGCGGCGATTATCCCCTTGGCCGTTTCCTCTACATCTACGTCAACCGCGCGCCGGGCAAACCCGCTGACAAGCTGACCGCAGAGTTCCTGAAGTTCATCCTCTCGAAGGAAGGACAGGAAATCGTGATCAAGGACGGTTACTATCCGCTCAACAGCGAAATGGCCGCGGAAGGCAACAAGCTGCTGCGCTGAGGCATTTTTGTCCGGTTGATTGGAGTTGTTATATCCGAATAGAGAACAAACCGCAGGGCGCGTCGCGAGGGTGGCGCGCCCTGCTTCGTCGAAGGGGACAACGGCGCAAAGGAAATTTCCCCTGCGGCTCAAACCAGCCAGCGCAGCCAGAAACAGTCGAGCAACGGCGCGGCCAGGTGGCGCTGGGTGGCGGCGCGCAGCGCGGAGGAAAATTCCGGCAGTTCCTCCGGCGGCAGTAACTGGTGGTCGGTGACGAGTTTTTTCCCCCGCGCGGCGGCATCGCGCACCGCGGGAAAAGTCAGAATCTGGCCGGCGACGAGAAAGAGCACCAGCAGGAGCACCAAGGGCAGGAAGCGGTATTTGCCGGGGGAAATCAGCAGCAGCGCGGTGAACACCGGCAGCAGATTGACGCTCCAGCGCATGATCCGGTTCCAGCGCAGCAGACGGTGCCAGGCCTTGTCGCCGTCGTGTTCCTGCAGGGCGCAGCCCACTTGCAACGCGGCCTGGGCCAGCGCGGCGAGGTGGCGTCCGCCGAGCACCGGTTCGCTCAACTGGAGATCCCCGGCGGCGGGATCGTAGGTTTCGAAAAACAGCCGGCCCTTTTCGACCACGCCGACGCCGCGCAAGCCGGAGCGGTGCAGCAGCAGGGCGGCGAACTGGCGTCCGTTGAGTCCGGTGCGGGAGCGGGTTTGCCGCCATTTTTGCCAGCCGCGCCGCATGGTCCGCGCCGTGAACCAGGGCAGGGCGAGGGCTCCGAGCAGGAGAAAAAGGAGCAGCAGGGCGGCTTTGGGAGGAGTCATGGCACGGGAAAAGATAGGTGGCGCGCGGAGGAAATTCTTCAACAGCAATTCCTCCGCCGACGGCATTTCCGGCAATTCGGCATTGGAAAAAAGCGGGGAAACGCCAGAACCGGGCGCATGTTGAACATCGTGCTGGCGACGGGAAACGCGCACAAGGCGGAGGAATTTGGCCGAATGCTGGCGGCGCGTCGGCTGCCGGTGACGGTGCAATCCGCGAAGGAATTCGGCGGCATGCCCGCAGTGCCCGAAGACACCGGCTCCTTCGTCGGCAATGCCCGGCAGAAGGCGGCGGCGTTGCGCGCCCGGGTGCCCGCGTCGCACTGGGTGATGGCGGACGACAGCGGTTTGGAATGCGTCGCGCTGGGCGGCGAACCCGGCGTGGAAACTGCCAATTACGCCGGGCCGCAGGCCGGGGATGCGGCCAACCGGGCCAAGTTGCTGGCCGCGCTGGTGGAGGAAAAAGGCGCGGCGCGGGCGGCGCGTTTTGTCTGCCACCTGCTGTTGCTGGGCCCGGAAGGCGAGGAGGTGCATTTGCTGGGCGAGTGCCCGGGACGGATAGCGGAGCGGGAGCGCGGCGACGGTGGTTTTGGCTACGATCCGTTGTTCATCCCCGCGGGGGAAACGCGGAGTTTTGCCGAGCTGGACGCGGCGGCGAAAGACCGGCTCAGCCATCGTGGCCGGGCCTTTGCGGCACTGGCGGAATGGCTGGCGCAAAGGAAATTGGCCTAGTTCGCGAATTTTTTGAAAGTCGGAATGACAGCCTTTGCGGCGCCGGTGGCGTGACACGGGACGCGGCTTGCGCGGCGCAAAGGAAAATGTTGCACTGTGCCGGATGAAACCCCCGGAGCCGGCGAACGAATCCTTCCGCTATCATTATCCTGTGACCGTGCAGGCGGCGGACATCGATTTCAACCACCACGCGAACAACGTGGTTTACGTCCGCTGGATTCAGGAGGCGGGCACGGCACACTGGGAAAGCGCGGTGCCGGAGGAAATCGCCAGAGAATACCAGTGGGTGGTGGTGCGACACGAAATTGATTATAAGAAACCGGCCCTGCCGGGCGACCGGCTGCGCGTGGAAACCTGGGTGGAGCCGGTGGCAAGGCTGCTCAGCACGCGGCATTGCCGGGTGGTGCGGGAGGCGGACGGGCAGTTGCTGGCGCGGTCGAAAACGCAGTTTTGCGCCCTTGATCCCGCGACCAGAAAACCCCGGCGGCTGGACCCGCGGTTGAACGATTTCCTCCGCGCGGTGGCACCGGAGGAATAGGCGCGGAGGAAATTCCGTTGTTTACAGGGCGCGGCTCCTCGCGAATCTCTGCGCCCTATGTCCGCCGTTACTGAAATCTCGCGCAGTGTCGCGATCGTGGGCCGTCCGAATGTCGGCAAGAGCCGCCTCTTCAACCGGCTGGTCGGGCGGCGCGTGTCGATCGTCCACGACATGCCCGGCGTGACCCGCGACCTGATCACCGAGCAGGTGGCGGACGGCAACTACCTGCTGATGGACACCGGCGGCATCGGGCTGTTCACCGCGTTGACGCCAAAGGTAATCGCGGACGCGGTGGAGGAGCAGGTGGGCTTTGCGATTAACGCCGCGAAGGTGGTTTTGCTGGTGGTGGACATTCATGAAGGCTGCGCGCCGCTGGATTTGGAAATTGCCCAGAAGCTGCGCCGCTTCGGGAAAAAAGTGATCCTCGTCGCGAACAAGGCGGACAATGAAAACCGCGCGGCCAACCAGGCGGATTTCTTCGGAATGAATTTGGGCCCGGCGGTGATTGTTTCTGCCGAGCACGGGCTGGGAATTGATTTTCTGGTGATGAAGATCAAGGAGGCGCTCGGGCCGGAACCGGAAGTGGCGGCGGAGGAAATTTCCTCCGGGCCGAAGCCCATCCGGCTCTGTCTGGTCGGGCGTCCGAACGTCGGCAAAAGCTCGCTCGGCAACCGCCTGCTCAAGTCTGACCGTCTGATCGTCAGCGAAGTCGCGGGCACCACGCGCGACCCGATCAAGGCCCGGCTGGACTACGAGGCGGAGGATGGCAGCACCTGGCATTTCGAGCTGGTGGACACCGCCGGACGGCGGGCGCAGACGCGGCACGACGCGCTGGACTTTTTCTCGGAGCTGCGCTCGGACGAGGCGCTGGCGACGGCGGATGTGGTTTATTTGATTTTGGAGGCGCAAACCGGCGTGACGCGCATGGACAAGCAACTGGCGGGGAAAATCGCCAAGGCCGGCGCCGGGCTGGTGGTGGTGGTGAACAAGTGGGATCTGGCGTTGCAGGAATTTCGCGAAAAGGACGGCGGCGTGGACGGCTACGACAGCGAGCAGGATTTCCGCAAGGCGTATTTGAAGGCGCTGCGCCGCGCACTGTTTTTCCTCCCCGAGTCGCCAATCCTCTTCACCTCGGCCATCGAGAACCTGAACATTCAGGAAATGCTGGCGGCGGGGAAGGGCGTTTACGAGCGGATGAGCGGCACCATTCCCACCGCGCAATTGAACAAAGTGCTGCACAGCCTGATGGAACGCCAGCCGCCGCGCATGGTGAGCGGACGGCGTTTCAAGTGCTATTACGCGGTGCAGGTGCATGCCCGTCCGCTGAAGATCCGGCTGTTTTGCAACTCGAAGGAGCGCGTGGAAACAAATTACGAACGCTATTTGATCTCCGGACTTTACGAAAGTTTTGAACTCGAAGGCGTGCCGGTGCTGCTGGAATTTCTCGGCAAGCCGAAGGACCCGGAGCGGCAGTTTTTCCTCGGACAGCAAAGCAGTGTGGTCGGCGCGGGCATCCAGAAGGCGGTGCCGCCGAAGAAAAAATCCGCTGGAAAAACGTTCGAGCCCCGCAAAGGAAACGCCCCGCGCGGCAAAGGAAAATCCAAGGGAACGGGCGGCCGCGGGCGGAGGAAATAGGACGCGGAGGAAATAGGACGCGGAGGAAACGACACGGATGAAAAACCGACTGGTCTTTTTTGGTTCGGACGAAATCGCGCTGCCCGGCTTGGCGCGCTTGCTCGACGCGCATGCGGCGACGGCGGAACTGGTCGCGGTGTGGAGCCAGCCCGACCGTCCGAGTGGCCGCGGAAGAAAAGTGCAGCCGAACGCGGTGGTGCTGTGGGCAAAGGAAAAGGAGGCGGAGCAAAAATTGCTGGAGGAAATGCGCCCGGATCTCGCGCTGGTGATGGCCTACGGGCATATTTTGAAAAAGGATTTTCTGGCGGTGCCGCGCCTGGGATTTTTCAACCTGCACGCCTCGCTGCTCCCGCAGTTGCGCGGCGCGACGCCGATCGAAGGCGCGCTGGTGCGTCGTCTGGAGAAAACCGGGGTGAGCCTGCAACAAGTGGTGCCGCGTCTTGACGCCGGCCCGGTGGTGGACTCGGAGGAAATTTTTTTGAGCGCAAAGGAAACGCGCGGCAGCCTGCGGGAAAAAGTGGCGGCAGCGGGCGCGCCTTTGCTGGAGCGGGTTTGGCCGCGATTGCTGGCGGGAGAAACCGGTGTGCCGCAGGACGAGGCGCGGGTGAGCTTCACCCGGAAAATCAACCGGGACGACGCGGCGGTGGATTTCTCGGCGGACGCGGAGGAAATCGCGGCGCGAGTGCGGGCGCTCACGCCCTGGCCGGGAGTGACTTTCCCCTGGCAGGAGCAGATTTTGAAAATTGGCGCGGCGGAAATCGCGGAGGAAAAAACGGCCGCGGTGCCTGGAACAATTTTGGCGACCGGACGCGACGGTGTGCGGATTGCCACCGGCAACGGCGTGCTGGTGGCGACGCAACTGCAAAGACCCGGTGGAAGCATGCTGGCGGCGGCGGCGTTTCTCGCGGGATTTCCTTTGCCGGAAGGCGCGGTGCTGGAAAGCCGTCCGATGGCTCCGCTGGTGCGGGACGGCAGTCCGTTTCCGCGAGTGGCAGGGGTGTGAAGGATATTTTAACACAAAGGCGCAAAAGAAATCACAAAGTGCCCAAAGGGGGTTCATTTAAAAACTTGGTGATCTTGGTGCGCGCTTGGTTTCTTTGTGTTAAAACAAAGCGCGAGGTGGTTTTTCTCCGGGAAAAGCGGTTGAGCCGGGGCGGTTTTCCTTTTCAGTGGCCGCCATGCAAACCCTGACCACGCCCGCCGGAACGGTGCAAATCCACACGCTGGAAACAGCCTTTGCCGCACTGGCGGGAAAAATCAACGCGGTTGGAAAAACGCCCGGCGGCACGGTGGCGCTGAGCGGCGGTTCGACTCCGATGGCCTTTTATCGCTGGGCAGCGGCGCAAAAAGTTTTGGCGGAGGAAACGCTGCAAAACGTGGACTGGCTGGTGAGCGACGAGCGGTGTGTGCCGCTGGCGAGCGACGATTCGAATTTTGGCAACGCGGCCCGCGAATTACTCGACCCGCTCGGCGTGGCGGCGGAGCGGCGGCATCCCTGGCCCGTCGAGCTGGCTCCGGCGGCGGCGGCAAAGGCTTTCGCGGAGGAAATCCGGCAAAGGAAAACGGACGGAGGAAATGTCTTCGACCTGTGCGTGCTCGGCTTGGGCGACGACGCGCACACCGCCTCGCTTTGGCCGGAGTGTCCGCTGATCGGCGATGGCGGGAAAAACTGGTTTGCGGCGACCGAGTGGCCCGGGCGCGGCTGGCGGTTGACGATTACCGAGGCCGGGATGGCTGCGTGCGGGGAAATCGTGGTGTTGGCCTTCGGAGAAAAAAAGGCGGCGGCGTTGCAGGCGGTGGCGCATGGCGCGGCGGCGCAAAGGAAATTTCCCGGACAAGTGCTGCGCGCCTGGCCGGAGAAAGTCACCTGGCTGGTGGACGAGGCGGCGGCAATTTTGCAAAAAGCTTGAAGCCGAGCGCCGGGAGGAATCTGCTGGCGAACGCATTTTATGAATACTTTGATCGAAGGCGCGGGGCCGTTCATTTGGCCGCTGGGATTGTGCTCGCTGCTGGCGATGTTCATTGTGATCGAGCGGTTGCTGGCGCTGCGTTTTTCCCGTGTGTTGCCGGAGGCATTGTTGACCGCGGTGGCGGGCGGCGAGTGGGGAAATTTGCCCGCAGCATTGCGACGTTCGCCCGGCGGGCGGGTGGTGGACTTTGCGGAGAAAAACCGGCCCGATCCCGAAAGTTTGAAGGCCTACGCGCAAATCGAGCTGACTCGGCTGGAGCGCGGCCTGTTTCTCCTCGACACGATTGTCGGCATCGCACCGCTGCTCGGTTTGCTCGGGACAGTTTACGGGCTGTTCATTTTGTTTCCGAGTGAAGGGCTGCCGGACACGGCGAGCTTGACGCGCGGCGTCGGACTGGCGCTGACGACGACGATGCTGGGGCTGTTTATCGCGATTCCCTCGCTGGTCGCGAGCAACTATCTGGCGCGGCGGCTGGAAATCATTTCGGCGAAAATGAACCTGCTGGTGGAACGGCTGGCGGCGCTGGTTGACGGGGCCGTGGAGAAACGCGAATGAGCCTTTACCGTCGCAGACGCCGTCGTCCGGAAATCAATGTCGTGCCACTGGTCGATGTGATGACGGTGCTGATTTTCTTTTTTCTGATGACGATGCATTTTGAGGACATGCGGGCGCTGGCGATCACGCCTCCGGCGGCGGAAAGCGCCGGGCGTGAGTCGGAAGGACGCGGCGCGGTGGTGGCGGTGACGCGCGAGGGAAAATTCTTTTTGAACGGGGAGGAAATCGCGAAGGAAAAACTGCTGGAGTGGATGCGACAGGAAGGCGCGGAGGAAAAGGGGAAGACTGTGCTGATCGTAGCCGACGAGGAAACAGTGACCAAGGACACGGTTTTCCTGCTGGATCAGGCGAGCCAGGCGCATTTGACGCCGCGGCTGGTGACGCGTCCGTCTGGACAGTGAAGGGGAAACTTCGGAAGGTAAAACCACAGATGGACACAGATAAACGCGGATGTTTTTTTGGGAAAACCCGTTGGCAGGAGTGCTTTTTATAGAAAAAATCAACGGACCGAATGGCGTTGATGGCGCACAAGGATGCGACTTTTTGAGCCAGGAGAAGGCGCAAGTTTCGGCTTCTTTCGCGGAGGAAAATTTGTTTAAGTGTTCAGTATATGCTTAAATCCCTTTTTCTTTCCCTTGGAGTGGCGTTGGGCGTTGGCGTGGCGCAGGCAGCTTTGCCCGTGCCAGTGCGCGAGCAAGGCCCGTTGACGTATGTCGATCCGTACATTGGTAGCGGTGGACACGGCCACACTTTTGTCGGGGCCAGCGTGCCGTTTGGCGGCGTGCAAATCGGGCCCACGAATTTCGAGCAAGGCTGGGACTGGCATTCGGGCTATCATTATTCGGACCACGTGATGACCGGTTTCACGATGCTGCATTTGAACGGCACCGGTTGCGGGGACTTGAGCGAGATTTTGCTGATGCCCTACATGGGGAAGCTGAGCACCAACCGCGGCACCAAGAAAAATCCCGAGAGCGGTTTTTCCTCGCGCTACACGCACGACAAGGAAGCAGTGCGACCCGGCTACTACGCGGTGATGCTGGACGACGGGATCAAAGCCGAGCTGACCGCCACCGAGCGCGTCGGGTTGATGCGCTACACTTTCCCCAGCCGCGACGAGGCGCACATTGTCATCGACTTGAAGGTTGGGCAGGACCGTCCCACGGACAGCTATTTGAAACGATCCGTACACCATCGAAGGCCACCGTTTTTCGACCGGCTGGGCGAAAGACCAACGGGAATTTTTCGTGATCAAACTCTCGGAGCCAATCAAATCGTTCAAGGTGTTTGACGATGAGAAATGGCACGAAGGAAAAACGGAAATCCGCGTGGCCAACGCCAAGGGAGTGATCAGTTTTGAAAAGGCCCCGAAGGAAGTGCAGGTCAAGGTGGGCCTGTCGCCGGTCAGCATCGAAAACGCGGCGAAAAACATCGCGGCGGAATTGAACCACTGGAAGTTCGACAAGGTGGTGGCCGACGCCAACGCCAAGTGGAATCAAGAACTCGGCAAGATCACCGTGAGCGGCGCAACCGACACCGAGAAGCGCATTTTCTACACCGCGCTCTACCACACCATGATCGCCCCAACGCTTTTCAATGATGTCAACGGCGACTACCGCGGCACCGACAAGAAAGTTTACACCAATCCCGGATTCACGAACTACACCCTGTTCTCGCTCTGGGACACTTATCGCGCCCAGCATCCGCTGCTGACCATCGTGCAGCCGGAACGGGTCGGCGACATTGTCACCTCGATGCTAAAAATCCACGAGCAGCAAGGGAAATTGCCCATCTGGCATTTGCGCGGTTGCGAGACCAACACCATGGTCGGTTACAGTGCCGTGCCGGTGGTGATCGACGCAATTTTCAAGGGTTTCAAGGTGGACAAGGATCTGGCCTGGAAGGCGGTCAAGGAATCCTCCACTCGCAATGATCGCGGCGTAAAATGGATCAAGGAACGCGGCTGGATTCCGGCGGACAAGGAAAACGAGTCGGTGGCCAAGGCGCTGGAATATGCCTTGAGCGACTGGGCGATTGCGCAGTTTGCCAAGTCGCTGGGCAAGGACGCGGACTACGCCAATTACAGCAAGCGCGGCCAGGCCTATCGGCATTATTTCGATCCGGAAACCCAGTTCATGCGCGGCAAAATGGAGAACGGCGAATGGCGCACGCCCTTCAATCCGCTGCATTCCCAGCACCGCAGTGACGACTATTGCGAAGGCGTGGCCTGGCAGTACATCTGGCTGGTGCCGCAGGATGTGGAGGGGCTGATCGGACTCTTTGGCGGCGACGCGCCTTTCCTCAAGAAACTCGACGAGTTGTTTGGCATGGAGCAAAAACTGGAAGGCCATGTTTCCGCCGACATCACCGGACTGATCGGCATGTATTGCCAGGGCAACGAGCCCGACCACCAGGTGATTTACATGTATGCCTTTGCCGGCGAGCAATGGAAGTCGGCGCAGCGCGCCCGTCAGGCGATGACGGAGATGTACAAGGACGACCCGAACGGCCTGAGCGGCAACGAGGACTGCGGGCAAATGTCGGCTTGGTATATTTTGTCCGCGCTCGGATTCTATCAGGTGAATCCGGTGAGCGGGGCCTACGTGTTCGGCAGCCCGCTGTTTGACAAGGCGGTGGTGCAGTTGCCGGGGAAGAAAACCTTCACGGTGCTCGCCGAAAACAACAGCCCGGAAAACATCTACATCCAGAAGGCCGAGCTAAACGGCCAGCCCTACCGCAAATCCTTCATCACGTACAATGACATCATGAGCGGCGGCGTGTTGAAGTTCACCATGGGCAAGGAGCCGAACAAGGCTTTTGGCGCGGCGCCCGCGGACCGTCCGCAGTCGAAGATTTACTCCGACGCCAGCAAACTCCCCGCAGTGCTCCGCTGAGCGCGGCCTGGGGCAAAGAAAAAGACCCGGTGATGCCGGGTCTTTTTTTGCGGGCGAAGGAATGGGCGGAGGAAAATTTTTAACACGGAGGCGCGAAGGAAATTTAGGGAAGGGAAAATGAAAGTGGCGGTGAATTGGGAGAGGAGAGAGCGGCGGAGGGAATCTGCACAATTGACCGCCGAGCCTTGGCATTTATGAAAATGCCCATGCCGATTTCGCGAGAGCAAACATGGTGGGGCTGTTGCCCAGTGATCCTGCTGGCGCTGCTGTTTGCCGAAATTCCTGTTGGCGCAAAGGAAATTTTGCCAACGGCGGCGCGCGGTCCCGTGGCGGCGAACTGGGAGGAGGCGCTGGCCCGGATGCGTCCCTTGCCCCAAGCGAAACAGGTGGAGCCGGTGGATGCGCGGGAGTTGAAAGGAAAAGTGATGGTCGGCTATCAAGGCTGGTTTGCCGCGGCGGGCGACGGCTCGGGCATGGGCTGGGTGCATTACGGCGACGGAAAATTTGCGCCCGGAAATTTGACCATTGAGGCGTGGCCGGAGATGCGGGAGGCCGGGGCGGAAGAATCTTATGCGACGGCGTTTCGTTTGAAAGACGGCCAGACGGCGCGGGTGTTCAGCAGTTATCATCCCGCGACCGTGGACCGGCATTTTCGCTGGATGAAGGAGCACGGCATCGACGGAGTTTTCCTGCAACGATTCGTCGCCTATTTGCGCGAGCCGCGCCTGTACGATTTTCGCACTGCGGTGACGGACAACGTGCGGATCAGCGCCCGACGGCACGGGCGGACCTGGGCGATGATGTATGATTTGAGTGGGATGCAGCCGAAGGACGGTGATGTGGAGCGGGTGATGGAGGATTGGAAGCGGCTGGTGGACCGGATGGAAATCACCCGCGATCCCGGATACCAGCGGAGCGGAGGAAAACCGCTGGTGGCGTTGTGGGGCGCGGGGTTCAACGACGGGCGCCAGTATGGTGTGGCGGAAGTGGCCCGGCTGGTGGATTTTTTGCAAAAGGATCCGGTTTATGGCGGCAACGCGGTGATGCTGGGCGTGCCGTTTGGCTGGCGCGAAGGAAATCGGGACGCGGTATCCGATCCCGCCTTGCAGGCGTTGTGCGCTCGGGTGGAGGTGGTCAGCCCGTGGAGCGTGGGCCGCTATCGGAACGCGGAGGAATTTTTGCGGGGAATGGCGCGCGGGCCGCAGGCGGATTTGCGTTGGTGCGCGGAGCGAAAGGTTGCCTACCTGCCGGTGATTTTCCCCGGATTCAGCTGGCAGAATTTGATGCGGCAGCGGGGAAACCCTCCCGGCGAACCGATCCCGCGCGGGAACGGGGATTTCTTTTGGACCCAGGGCCGGGAGTTGATCGGAGCAGGCGCGCAGATGTTGTATGTGGCGATGTTCGACGAGTTGGATGAAGGCACGGCGATTTTGCAGATCAGCAATGAGCCGCCAGCGAGCGGGGATCATTTTGTGACCAACGGTAGCCAGCCGGAGGACCATTACCTCTGGTTGACCGGCCAGTTGGGGAAGGCGTTGCGCGAAGGAAAAATTCCTCCGCGGCAGCAGCCAGTGCGAAAGCGCGGAAAATAATCGGCGGCGGACGAGCGGCGGCATTGACCGGAAAAAGGGGGAGTTTATGGAAAGCGGGATGCCGAATTTTACCGGAAGCGTAAAAACGAAGCCATCGACCCGTTGCGGGGCGGTGAAAATCGCAGTGCGCGGGTCTTCACTAGTCAGCCATGTGTTTACGGTGATCGGCGGATTGTTTTTCTGCGCGGTTGCCTCGGTTTTGCTGTGGGTGCTGTTTTCTGGCCCGGTATGGGATTTTGTGGCGTCAAGAACCTGGGAGGAAACTCCGGCGGTGGTGGCGCGGTGCGAGGTGGTGGAGGCGAAAAATGGCGCGGAATTCCAGTTGTTGCTGGAGTATAGCTATCAATTTGCCGGTGCGGCACACACTGGGAGGAAAGTTGACATAGGCGTCAACGAAGGGCCGGAGACCGGAAGCCATGCGGAAATGAGCGAGACGGCGGAACGTTATCCGGTGGGAAAGGAAATGGTATGTTGGGTGAATCCCGAACGACCGGAGGAAGTGGTGTTGGATCGGAGTTTTCCTTGGATGGTGGTGCCGATTTTCTTGTTTGTGACGCCCTTTGGGCTGATTGGGCTGGCGCAGGTTGCCTACGGCCTTGGATTTTTTGCTTGGTGGAAAAAGCGGCGGGAGGCGCGACGGGCAAAGGAAATGGCCGACAATCCTTTTGTTGGCGCAGCGAAAACGGCGGAGGAAAATTCGCCGGAGAAAGGGAAAGCAGGCAGATTGCCGATGCAGTGGTTTTTGCGACTTTTTGGGATTCCCTTTGCGGCGGCGGGGTTGTTTGTGCTGTCGCTCGGCATCCGGGAGGAAACGGCTTTGCAGCGCAGTCAGGATTGGGTGGAAACGCCCTGCGAGGTGCTGAAAAGCTTGGTGAAGCGCAGCAGCGGATCAAAGAAGAGCACCTACTCGGTTTATGTGCGGTATCGTTACGTCTGGGAGGGAAAGGAAATGCTGGGCGAGCGGTATAATTTTTCCTCGGGCAGCGACAGCGAATATGAGCCGAAAAAGGCGGCGGTGAGAAATTATCCGGCAGGGAAAAAGACCGTGTGCTGGGTGAATCCTGCGCAGCCGTCCGAAGCGGTGTTGGTGCGGGAGCGGGGTGATTTGTGGATTTTGCCGTGGGGCCTCGGGGTGGTCTTTACGCTGGTGGGGAGCGGGATTTTTTTTGGCAGCTTTTTCATGAACCGGAAGCGACGTTTTGCCGCGGAGGAAATGCAACGAAGCGGCCCGCTGCCGGTGCGAGGACGTCCGGCGGGGAAATTTTGGGCGGGGCTGGCTTTTGCTGCTTTTTGGAACGGGTTTGTCTCGATTTTCACGGTTCTCGCGGTGCAACAATACCGGGCAGGGGAAATGGAGTGGTTCTTGTTCGGGTTTGTCGGCCTGTTTCAATTGATCGGGATTTTGCTGGCAGTCCGGGCGCTGTGGCTGGCGTTGGCTCTGTTGGGAGCGCGTTTGACGGTCACGGCAAAGCGAGTGGTGGCGCGCGGGGAAAAGGTGCCGATCGGCTGGGAATTTTCCAAGGAACCGCACGGCGTGGGGTCGTTCAAGCTGCGGGCGGAATGTGTCCGCGTCCATGTTGACGGCAACGCGCAGGAGCGAAAACAGGAGGAGGAAATCGTCCTCAGGATCCCGATTCTGGAGCGGGAGGATGGGCAAATTTTCCTGCGCGGGGATGCGGCATTTTCGATTCCGGAGTCGGCCCGATCCTCCAGCAACCCGGAGGAAATCGTCACCGGTCTGGCCATGTCAAAATTGGGCGAGGAACGATTTTTCTGGCAAATTGTCGCCGAGGTAAAACACCGCCGCCGCCCGGTGCAGGTCTGGAAATTTGGCCTCGGCGTGCGCTAGGTTGGGCGAGCGGGCGCGGAAGAAACTTTTAACGGAGAAGGCAAAATTGTCGGAAGGAAACGCGCTCGGTCAGCAGTGATTATTTTTCGTAGTGGTAACGCAATTGGGCGATCCAGAGTTCGTTGCCGGAAACCCGGTAAACAAAGCGATGTTCTTCGGTGATGCGACGGGACCAATAACCGGCGAGCGCGTGACGGAGCGGCTCGGGTTTGCCGAGGCCTGAGGCGGGGTGGCGCACCGTGTCCTTGAGCAATTGGTGGATGCGTTTGAGCACCTTGCGATCTGTCGCCAGCCAGTATTGATAATCCTCCCAGCTTTGCGGCGAGAAAACGAGGTTCATGACTCCAAATCGATCTGGCGAGTTTTTCCTTTGCCGGATTCGAGTGCGGCGATGGAGGCGAGCAGCCGCTGGGTATTGGCGGGCGAGCGCAGGAGGTGGGATGTGGCTTCGAGCGCCTCAAATTCCTCCAAGGAAAGCATGACCACGGCTTGATCCCGTTTGCGGGTGATGATGACCGGAGTACGGTCGCGGCAGACCTGATCCATGGTGGAAGCCAAATTTTCCCGGGCGGCAGTGTAAGTGATGGCGTTCATCTGGACGGAATACTGTCCAGTTTTTGGGCTGGGTCAAGTGCTAGGGAGGAGAACGAACCAAGCGATTTTGACCGCTTTGATTTCCTCCGCCAAGACGGCGAACTCTGGTTTTTAGAACTCAATCCCAACGGCCAATGGGCCTGGCTGGATGATTACAGCGAAGTGAACTTGGTGGATCTGGTGTGCGAGGAATTGCGGCGGGCGGTGGCTTGACCGCGAGGAGGATTTTCCTTTGCGGCCTCAGGAGATTGTAGGTTTTTCAGCGAAAACTTTCGAAATCTTCCACGCTCATTTCAGCATCCCGAAGGATTTTAAGAAATAGGCCGGTGCCGATAACTTCTCCGGCATGAACGGGGACCACAGTGGAGCGTCCATCAGGATGTCGGAGGAAGTGATGGCTTCCCTTGACGCGGAGGATTTCAAATCCTGCTTTCCGGAGCGCGGCGATAATTTCACGTCCTTTCAGGCGTGGCGTCTTGGGCATGGTTCAGACTGTGATACGTTGTACCCCGAGAAATTCTGGTGACTCAATTTCCTCTGATTCGACTTCCAGGCAAAGATCAATCGCCTCGCGAACCCGCTTCATCAGCAGATCCAACGATTTGGCCTGGGTGTGGCAGCCGCGCAGTTCGGGAACCGAGGCCACAAAGAATCCGTCGGTGTCCTTTTCGATGATTACATTGAAACTGCGCGGGTGTCGTTTCATGGAAGCAAGGTCGTGAGTTTGGATCGAAGTGTCAAGCTGCCGACTCTTTCACGTCATCCAACTTACACGATTTCGCAGGCGCCGCCGGCGCAGGCGACGACTTCCTTGAGGGCGGTGTTGTCGGTGGTTTCGTGGAGAGTGGTGTAGTCGACCGGGATGTAGTTGAGGGCGTCCCAGCGGGCCTGGTCGGCGTCGGTGACGACGGCCTCGTTGGGAGCCTGGGCGTAAACTTTGTCGCCGGTGTAGGGCAGGAGGGAGACGCCGGTGAAGTAGCCGCGGTTTTCCCAGATGAAGCTGCAAACTTCCTCCCATTCCTCGGGGCGG